>JAUIFC010000162.1 GCA_030429455.1 Bacteroidia bacterium
TTAGAGAATTTCTCGATGCCAACTACGAAAGTCTTAACGATAGTGAATCTATGAGTATTAATCTGCCAACAGCCATGCATCTTATGGTCGATTACCGTTTAAGTCGAAAGTGGTTGTTAAATGCACAAGCCAATATTTCTTTGGTTGGAGATGGAGAACTTCAAAGCAATAGAATCATTAACACTTACACCTTTACGCCACGCTATCAATCCAGAGGGTTAAGTGTATTTGCGCCAGTAAGTATACGAGAATATGGCGATTTTGCATTTGGTGCAGGATTTAGAGTAGGTCCCTTTAGTATAGGCTCTGCATCTGTGTTTAGCAATTTATTGTCTAACGAATCTCAAACGACAGATGTTTTTGTTGGATTTAAAGTGCCTGTATTCAGATAATATACGATGAACAAATTCACACTTTCAAAGTTCTTATACTTTGCTTTAGGATTCTATTTAATTTCTGGTTGCGGCACAAAGAATCTTAATGTAGTCACTGACTTGCCATATGTTTTAAGCGAAGTTTCTGGGATTGCTTTAGATGAAGGTAATGACTTATTATGGATGGTAAATGACAGTGGAAACAAACCTGTTTTATTTAGGTTAAATCCCTTTGGAGAAGTGGTTGACGAGTTTGAAATTAAAGCAAAAAATAAAGACTGGGAAGATTTGACAACAGACAACAAAGGAAACATTTATATTGGCGATTTTGGAAATAATCAAAACAAGCGGAAAGATTTAAGAATTCTTAAAATAAATAAGAAAGAGTTTAAATCAAATTCAACTGCTTTAAAACCTGTTAAAATTTCATTTTATTATCCTGAACAAACAAAATTTCCTCCTAAGAAAGATAAACGCGTATTTGATTGCGAGGCTTTTTTTTACTTTAACGGCTATCTTTATTTGTTTACCAAAAGCAGAGTAAAACAAACGCCAGTTTTTACAGATTTGTATAAAATCCCGACGACAGAAGGGAGGCATAAGGCAGAGTATTTGGGTTCATTTGATACTTGCGATGAGCCAGAGTGCTGGGTGACTTCAGCCGACATCAATCAAAAGGGCGATAAAATTGCCATTTTAACCGAAAATTCGGTCTTTGTATTTACCGATTTTGTTGGCGATGCCTTTTTAGAAGCTTCAAAGCAACACTACTATTTAGACTATTCATCTCAAAAGGAAAGTGTTGCTTTTAAGAACGATTCCACGCTCTACATAGCCGATGAATATTCAGGGTATTCTGGTGGAAATCTTTATGAGTTTTCAATAAAATAGTTAAAGTGCTTTTTATTTTTATTGAATTTAAACGATTTTAATAAAAATAATTGCGTTGCACATTTCAATATTTTTATAGATTTGTGAAATATATCTTAATAACATGACAAGAAACGTCTTTATAAAAGGTACAGGGTCTTACGCGCCAGAAAAAGTACTTCATAATGATTATTTCGAAAGAGTGGGCTCTAACGATAAATGGATTTACAATACCTTAGGCATCAAAGAACGACGAATAGTTGAAGATGAAACCACTTCGGATTTGGCAACAAAAGCTGGATTGAAAGCTATAGAAAATGCTGGTCTTTCCGTCAAGGATATTCAAATGATTGTTGTGGCTACAACGACACCAGATCGACAGGCGCCTTCTTGTGCTTGTTTTGTTCAAGACAAATTGGAGGCTTATCAAGCTGTTGCATTCGATGTTGCAGCGGTTTGTTCAGGAGCTTTATTCACTATTTCTGTAGCTCATGAATTTATCAAAACAGGAAGATACGACAATGTCTTGGTCATCGGTGCCGATACATTTTCGACCATAACAGATTGGGATAGAAGGGATTCTGTTTTTTTTGGCGATGGTGCAGGCGCAATGGTTTTAAGCCATACAACCGAAGACAAAGGCTTTATAGATTTTGATTTGCATAGCGATGGAAGAGGTAAGGAGCACTTTACCATTCCAGGAGGTGGTTCAGAAAACCCAGCTTCAAAACATAGTGTTAAGCAAAAACAACACTATTTTCAAATGAATGGAAAGGAGGTATTCGATACGGCGACCAAAGTTGTTCCAGAATCTATAGCTTCAATTCTTCAAGAGAATGATCTAACAATCGATGACATTAGCTTTATGATTCCGCATCAACCGAGCATTGGAATTTTGAAGAGTATTGCAAAAACTGTTGGACTACCTTTTGAAAAAGTAACCACCAATATGGATAAATATGCCAATACCTCAGGCGCAACAATCCCTTTAGTTTTTGATGAAACGCATCATGCGGGAAAATTTACTAAAGGCGATTATCTATTGTTTGCAGCGGTTGGTGCGGGATGGACATGGGGAACAGCTTTATATAAATGGTAAAACAAGACTAATGTTTGAAGGAAAAACGTATATCATCACAGGAATAGCAGACAAACACTCGTTAGCAATGTATGTCGCAAAAGAGATTATTAGAAATAGGGGTAATGTAATTTGTACAGGTTTAGGTGTAAGTGCTCATCATCAAAATCTTTCTGAAAATGCCCTGAACTTTCTAAATAAAAGCTATGAGCTTTTTGAAAGTAGTGTAAAAGAAGAACTAGGCGAAGACATCGAGACTTATGTACTCGATGTAACCCTAGATGAAAGTATAAATGATTTTTCCGAAGCACTTAAAACAAAACATCAAACCGTTGATGGACTTCTTCATGCTATTGCAATGGATAAGACCATAAGAAACAAAGAAGTAAAACCCCTCTTAGAAGTGACGTTTAATGAATTTTGTGATACAATGCATGTTTCTGCATTTTCCTTGGTGACGCTTGTTTCCAGTTTAAAACATCATGATTTATTAAATAACGGTTCCTCTATTTGTTCCTTGAGTTATATTGCAGCACAGAAAGTTACTTTTCACCCCTACCGGAACATAAGTATTGCCAAAGCAGCTCTAGAAAGAATTACCATAGAATTAGCCGACGAGCTTGGAAGAAAAAATGGAATCCGAGTCAACTGTGTTCGATTCTCGCCATATCTAGGAAGTAAAGCAGGAACGGCAACTCTTAATACATCAGATGTGGAACATGCTGAACACAAAAGCCCATTAGGCAATGCCTTGCCACAGGATTTAGCTTACGAAGTGACGCATTTGCTTAGACCAGATGCAAGAATAACTGGAGAAATTAGACATGTTGATGGCGGCTACAATATCGTTGGATAAAAAGGCCTCTAAATGACCTTAGTTGTAAGCCGAAACTTAGACTAATAAGTCTGCCCATCATGCTTTCCAACTTCAAAACCATGTTTGGAAAGATACTGGTTTCCGCTTTCTATAGCGCCTTCTTCCATTGTTGTTCCCATAGAATCGTTCCATCGGTTGAGGTACCCGAATAGTGAGATTACTCCTAGCATTTCAACGATTTCACCTTCATTCCAATGCGCATACAAACGAGATTTTATTTCGGCATTAACCTGATTTGGGACCTGACTAGCAGCTAACGAAAAATCTAGGGCCACTCTTTCCGCTTCAGAAAAAGCTGGATGAGTTTTGTACTCCCATATATTGTTTAGTTGTTCTTGTTCAGCACCATAACGTTCTGCCGCTCGAATGGCATGAGCTTGACAATAACGGCAACCCGTTGCATTGCTACTTACCCAAGCAATCATTCGTTTTAAAGCAGATGTTACGCGTCCTTCGTTGGCCATCACGGCCTTATTCAGATTGATAAATGCTTTGCTTATAGCAGGACGTCTTTGCATTGTTAAAACCGAATTAGGACAAAATCCAAGAGTTTCATTAAAGAATTCTGCTAATTCTTTAGTTTCTAAATCATGCTCCGGAGAAAGTGGTGTTACGAGTGCCATAAGTGTAAATTAAAAAGTAGATTTTTAAAATTGAAAAAATATTATATAGGTCTTATTATGCCTAATATTTGACAATGAATGTATTAAGTATACCATTGCGTTTTTGTCCTGATCTCCGATTGTCTTTCAAGCAGTTCAACGGATTCGTCAAAATAACCGACATACAAAAACCCAAGGCAGGATTCACCTTCATTAAGCGAAACCAATTCAGAAAATCTATTTCTATAGCTTGGCGTACTCCAATACATGCCAAGCTTTAACTGTTTGGAGCCAATCCACATGTTTTGAACAGCCATAGCTGTTGCTGCAACCTCTTCCCATTCTGGAACAGATTCTTTAGGGTCACGTTGCATACAAACGGCAATGACATGACTGGACTGTATAAATTTTTCAGCTATTTTATTAGCTTTAATTCTTTTTGGATTTTCGGTAGTTGTGAGATAGATGTCTTTAAAAAATTCACCTGCTTTTGCTTTAAAATCGCCAGACATAACTTTAAAACGCCAGGGCTCTGTTTTTCGATGTGTTGGTGCCCAATTGGCTAGCTCCAAAAGTTTTTCAACAGTAGAATCTTCAACTGAAACAGATTTAAATTGATAAGGGTAAACGGATCTTCTTTCAACAATAGCTTTAAATATGTCCATGTGTTTTCAAAAATGAATTTATTTTATTAGAAATTCTATCCTTTTCCTCCATTGTCAAATTGGAACCCGAAGGTAAGCATAATCCGGTATCGAACAATTCTTCTGCGATGGTGTCTCCATAATAAGGAGCGTTTTTGAATATGGGTTGCATGTGCATGGGTTTCCATAATGGACGGCTTTCTATGTTGTCTTCCCAAAGAAATAGTCTTAAATCTTCTCTGGTAAAATTTGCAGTTTTATCAACTTTTATGGACGAAAGCCAATAGTTGGAATGGTAATCTTCATGAGGTTCTGATAAAACACTTACAGCATCGACGTTTTTAAAAAGGTTTTGATAAAGTTCGTTCATCTCTCTTCTAAAACCGATGTGTTTGGCTAGTACTTGCATTTGTCCCCTTCCTATTCCTGCAACAATATTACTCATCCTGTAGTTGAAACCAATGTGCGTATGTTCGTAATGCGGTGCATCGTCTCTTGCTTGTGTGGCATAGAAAACTGTTTTTTGCTTTGTTGAATCATCTTTGCAAACCAAAGCGCCACCGCCACTTGTTGTAATGATTTTATTGCCATTAAAGGACAAAACGCCAAAATCTCCAAAAGTACCACAATGTTGGCCTTTGTAAGTAGATCCTAAAGCTTCCGCGGCATCTTCTACTATAGGAATTTCATATTTTTGAGCAACTTCTAGGATGTTTTCAATAAGACATGGCATGCCATAAAGATGAACTACGATGATGGCCTTAGGCTTTTTTCCTTTGTTTATTCTGTCAATGATTGCTTCTTCCAGTTTAACAGGACACATGTTCCATGTGGTAGCTTCGCTGTCTACAAGAATTGGCGTAGCACCTTGATATACGATAGGGTTAATGGAACCACAAAATGTAAAACTTTGGCAAATTACTTCGTCGCCATAACCAACACCAAGTTGAACCAAGGCCAAATGAATAGCTGCCGTCCCTGTGCTTAAAGCAGCAACAGGTTTATCGGTTTGCAAGAAAGTTTTTAGATCGTCTTCAAAACCATTAACGTTTGGACCTAGCGGTGCTATCCAATTGGTTTTAAAAGCTTCGTGGATAAAATCCAATTCATTTCCTCCCATATGCGGCGAGGATAACCAAATTCTAGAGGGTTGAGCCATTTTTTTCTACTAATTAAAAGAAATGTAAATGTACTAATTTGAGTTGATAGCATCCAAAATATTTATGAATGTGTAAATAAAAGTAGCTTTATTTTGGGCTCTGTAAGCAATGGCAAAAACTGATGGTATAGATTGCTGGAGAGGTTAAAATTATTCTTCAAAAAAAACGGATTTATTTTTTCTAAATTAAAAAATAGTATATATTTGCACTCCGATTTTAAAATCCTCCTTAGCTCAGTTGGTTAGAGCATTTGACTGTTAATCAAAGGGTCCTTGGTTCGAGCCCAAGAGGGGGAGCTTGAAAATCAAAGCCTTACAGAGATGTAAGGCTTTTTTGTTTTATGGTTGTAACACAATTGTAACACTTTTTATCATTAAGAAACCCTTATAATCACATTTTCACTATTAATCGTATGAGGATATTAATTATCTCATTTAAAAGACATTAGCATTAAAAATCAATAGCGCTATCCTCATATCCTATATGTGTCTAATAAATATCGTAAGAAAACCTGATGAAATAAGAAAAACATCGTTTATGGCCAAAAAAGATAAAAAATTGGTGTATTTTTAACGATATTAACTAGTTGTAACACATTATCAAAATGAACAAAAAAGTCTTTTTGATTTTATCTCTTTTAATTGGATTTGCTATTGTCTATTTAAATTTGCGAAATGCTAAAAATACGAATCGCTATAGTAATGATCATGGGAATCATTTTATTGACAAAGGAAATAGACTATTCATTGTACCATCAACTTATGTAATAATTGGGAATAGACATGACATATTTCTATACAACGAAACCGCTAATGATGTTGAACTAGCTAAAGATTTAAAAATCAGACCAAATCACTTTAGAATTTTAAATATGCGTGAATCCGATTCATTAATTCTGAATAATGGAATTAAGTTTATCTTCAGCGATGATAATCAACTGGAGGTTGAAGATAATAATTCCCAAATTTCAGGACTTGGAGGGGAATTCCTAAATGATTATAAGGTCCCTGATGGAGTTGAATGGGCTTTTTTCATGCTGAATTGGATTATTGTGCTTTTATCATTTTGCATATTTTGAAGGCTAAAAAGTGATGAAATAAAGTTCTGTAGGTTGATTTTTTTGATTTGAATAAAAGCCCTTGCTTTTGCCTCCAATTTCAAGGGCTTATGATGTTTTCTAAATAGCCCAATAAACACAGTTTAAAGAACACTTAAGGGTCTGTACTTTCCTGTCCACAACGGCCATAAAAATCTTTAGCGAGTGGTCTTACAAATTGTAAATCGAGTTTGTATTTTAGTCGCCGGTAGAAGTTGTGTGGCGGTACGTGTTCACTTAAATCGAGAAGTAATGAACGGTTTTTCTTGGTATACTTTTTTGCCTAAAATGGTTAAAATTACGACATATTATATTGTAAAACAATGCTTTATGTGGATAAATTTGAATAATCAAATAAATTATTTGTTGTTGTATACTTGGGTTTGTACAACGGGCACAGATCCGTTGTGTACAATTTCAAGAAACCAAGCTCTATTTTAATATTTAACAAGATTCAAAATTATTCCTAGAACATAACAAATTATAGTTGTTGTATGGTTTTTGTACAGGTTAATTTCTTAATTAGAAGCTCAAATTAATGTATTTTCACCGAAAATTATTTTGAAACGTATTATGAAGCATTTTTATTATCTAATATTACTAATCTCATGTTATTCTGGATTTTCACAAAGTTTACCAATCAATTTTGAAGGGGATATTACATCTGCAGATTTCATTGATTTTGATGGTGGCACAGCAACAGTAACAACAAACCCAAATCCAACAGGAATAAATATGAGCAGCTCAGTTGGGCGTATTGTCAGAGATGGAGGAGCAATTTACGCTGGTAGCAAAATTATTTTAACAGACAATTTAGACTTTTCTGTTTTAACCAAAATAACAATGAAAGTATATACTACAGCACCTGTAGGAACCATTGTGAAATTTAAACTAGAAGGCTCTGGACCAGCTGTTGATGTCGATGCAATTACTACAGTTTCTGGTTCCTGGGAAACTTTAGAATGGGTTTTTGTAGGTACAGAGAATAATCTTAATGAAATTGTTTTCATGTTTGATTTTGGTAATGTTGGAGATGGCTCAGCAAACTCTACCTTTTATTTTGATGATATTGAGCAGGTTTCCGGACCAACAGCTCCAATTCCAACTTCTTTACCTATAGATTTTGAGTCTGGCGTCGTAAGTACCGATTTTCTAAATTACAGTGGAGCAACGGCTAGTGTTATTTCAAACCCTTTTATTAATGCTGATAATCCTAGTTCTACAGTTTGTCAAATTGTTAAAGATGGAGGTGATTTTTGGGCAGGAAGTAAAATATTCCTAAATAATTCTATTGATTTATCTACGATGTGGCATATATCTATGAAAGTTTACACTACAGCACCAGCTGGCACAAGAATAAAATTAGAACTTGAAAACTCAAGTGGGAGAACTAATTTAGACAAATTAACAACAACATCTGGCGAATGGGAAACCATGAGTTGGAATTTTTATGGGCAAGCCAATGATTACGATAGAATACAAGTAATGTTTGATTTTGGCAATATTGGAGATGGCACAAGTGACTCAACTTTTCTATTTGATGATTTGCAACAAGTCTCAGGTCCAGCTATTCCTGATCCTGTGCCTACTACACTCCCAATTGATTTTGAAAACAGTGTTGTATCTACAGATTTTACAAATTTTTTCGGTGCAGAGACAACGGTGATACCTAATCCACAAATAGATACAAACAACCCTAGTGCTACTGTAGGCCAATTCCTAAGAAGTGGTGGTGCAGGATATATGAGGAGTAAATTGGCCTTAACAGACTATATTGACAATATGTCAACTATTGGAACAATATCTATGAAAGTATATACCGACGCTCCAATAGGCGCCATACTTAAGTTTAAATTGGAAAGCAGTCCTCCAGATCAATTCGGAAAAGAACAAGATGCCATAACTACAGTTTCTGGTGAATGGGCAACTTATACTTGGGATCTTTCGAATGCAGATAGTCCTATATATGATGTGATAACTTTGATGCTAGGTTATAATGGATCAAATGATGCATCAGC
>JAUIFC010000163.1 GCA_030429455.1 Bacteroidia bacterium
TCTTGATTGATTTCAGCTAGCTGAATTTGCTTGTATTTAGGTAAAATTTCGTATTTGGAAAAATCAATGTTCAGGTTAGATAATTGCTCATAGGAATCTTCAATTTTTACGATAAAATATTCCCAAGCATCGCCTTGATTTCTCACCAACTCTTGCATTAGAGCAAGTGTCATGATATTTTTATCACTAAATTTTAAAGTTATACTGCCACAATACCCCGGCGTGTTATGAAAATAGCCTTTGTTTGTTAAGTACTTACTTATTTCGTAGTCTGGATTTTGATCTGTAAAAACTCTTCTAAAGAATTTTAAAATGTACTTTTTGTTGAAAATTATAGACGTATTGCTTTGCTCTGCACTAAGAAATTTAGAACTCTCGTAAGCGTTGTCATTACATTTTCTACCTCTTCTATATTCTACCTTGTCGTAGCGGTATTTTTCGCCTTCAACTATTTTATCAAAAATTTCAGCTCGAAACGATTCTAATAAAATAGCATCGACCAAGTAGCCTTTTTCACCATTAAAATTTATTCTAGAAATTATTTTATGGTCAACAAAATCTTTTTCCCTAACCAAACCAATGGGTAAAAAATACTGCTGAACGAAAGCCTCTTTAAAATTGACTTCTATAATTACACCATAAAATAAATCTGTGTCGTTTTCAATTTTGAAATAATCTGCAATTTCAATGTATTTAAGCACACTTGCTTTTCCGCCATACCAGCGCTGTTGGACGATGTAAGGTTCTAATACATCGCTGCACAACTCGTTTACGAATCGTTTGTTTTCAAATATATCTTCCCAGTTGGTCTCGTAATTAAAAATGTTATTAATGTAGTCCTTTTCTTCTTCCTTAGCCATTGTAATGTTCAATTTTAAAGATATGGAAAGGTAAAGCAGGATTTAACTCTACATAATTCCATTCATTATACCAATTATATGAATCGCCGGTTATAAGTTCGTGTACTGTAACATGTTGACCAGCAAAAAGATTTAGTGCTTCATAAGGCAATCGTAACATTCCTCTTTGTGTATAGAATGGGTCAAGATTGACCACGACAAGAATTAAATTGTCTTTGTCTTGGTTCCACTTGGCATAGCCAATAAGTTTGTCGTTTTCTATACCGCAGAATTCGATTCCATTAGTTTGTTGCAAAGCAGGGTTTTGTTTTCTAATGGCGTTTATTCTTGCCATGACATGAGTAATTTTATTTTCTAAGGTCCAATCCCAGTGTCGGACTTCGTATTTCTCAGAATCCATGTACTCCTCTTTTGGCAACTTTGGCTCAGAAACCATTTGTTCATAAACTGGACCATAAACCCCAGTATTGCTGGAAAGCGTGGCTGCTAACGCATAACGTATCAAATACATAGGCATTGGTGCATTGTGCATGTGATACGGATTAATATCTGGTGTATTGACCCAAAAATTTGGTCTGTAGTACTCTTTCATATCCGATTTAGTCAATTCGTTGACATACTCGATCAACTCATGTTTTTCAACACGCCACGTAAAATAAGTGTACGACTGATTAAATCCTTGCTTAGCCAATTGTTGCATAACTTTTGGACGAGAAAAAGCTTCTGATAAGAAGATTGTGTCAGGATATTTTTTCTTTATTTCGTCGATAAACCATGCCCAAAAACGATAAGGCTTCGTATGAGGGTTGTCCACTCTAAATATTCTAATGCCTTGTTCTGCCCAATACAAACCAATACTCAACAATTCTTCCCAAAGTTCGTCCGCTGCATCGCATTCGAAATTAAAGTTTACAATGTCTTGGTATTTTTTTGGTGGATTTTCTGCGTATTGAATCGTGCCGTCTGGTCTAAACTTAAACCACTCAGGATGCTCCTTTAAATATGGATGATCTGGTGCAGCTTGGAGCGCAATGTCCATGGCAATTTCAATACCATGAGCGTTTGCTTTATGAATTAAACTTTTAAAATCGTCCAAAGAACCCAATTCTGGATGAATGCTTTTATGTCCTCCTAATCTTGACCCAATGGCCCAAGGGACTCCAGAATCTCCAGGAAGGGCATTTGTGGTATTATTTTTACCTTTTCTATTTACCTCGCCAATAGGATGAATGGGTGGAAAATATAAGGTATCGAATCCCATGGCTTGTATTCTGCCCAAAAGCCTTTCGCAATCTTTAAATGTTCCATGCGTATTTTTATGCTCTGAAGCGGAACGAGGAAAAAACTCGTACCATGTGCTAAATCTAGCTTTAGTTCGATCTACATAAATTTTGAACTCTTGCGTCTCTTTGGCAAACCTTCTATTAGGAATATTAGAAAAAAGATGATGTAAACGTTTTTCCTTGACCAAAACGCAACTTTCATCATATCTTGTTTCGTCTCTAAACACATTTTTCAAATGATCTAAATAAGATTTAGCATCTTGATGTTCAGCATGTTTTATGACATAGCTAAGTAAAGCCTCTGCTTCTGTCAACTCGCTTTTTACATTATTTCCAGCATCAATCTTTTTCACAATGCCTTGAAGCCAATTGAGACCATGATCTACCCATGCTACCAATTTGTACGTATAAAAGCCTTGCTCTGTCACTTGAAAAACGCCACGATACACATCGTTCATGTCGTGACTTAAACGCACATTAAAGCCTTTTTTAGCTTTTTGGTGTTTAACTTGGACTTCTGCTTGAATAATATCATGACCATCTCCGAAAATGTCTGCTGTTATATTTACAACATCATTTACGATTCTTTTGATATAAAACTGTCCTGATTGTAATTGTGGTTTTACGTTTTCGATGATTAAACGTTCCTGTTTTACCATTTGGATTGATTTTTTTCTAAAATTAAGAGTTTTTTACAATGTTAGAAAATCAATTGTACTAAAAAAAATAAAAAATATTACGGATTCTTTAATACAACGTTTTCGTAAGCATTTGCCTAATGAAATTAACACCTTTGAAGTCAAATTTTATAGCTGAAATAGAAATTATTAGAATTAATAAAATCTTGAGATGTTATGGATAATAAATGAATTAAACAAAAAGATGACATACATGTCTTCATTTTAGTAGATTTACTTATTTTGTACTAGCCTTTAAAAAGAATGTCATTAAAGAACCATGAACAATTTTAAAAAAACAAAGTCTTTTTCTATAAAACAAAGACTACATAGCTTTCGGTTTGCATTTAATGGCATAAAAAAAGTGATTATTCATGAACATAATGCTCGAATACATATTGTAGCTCTACTTATCGTCATCGGACTTGGGATTTTCTTAAAAATTGATGCCATAGAATGGATTGCAATAACCATTGTTTCTGGATTAGTCCTATTAACGGAATTATTAAACACAGCCATAGAGCGTCTGGCAGATTTTGTTGAGCCTAAATGGAATGAAAACATCGGATTGATTAAAGACTATTGTGCTGGAGCTGTTTTGATCGCTGCTCTTGTCTCAGCAATTGTTGGTGGAATAATTTTCATTCCAAAATTAATAATGTTGTTTGAGTAAGTCCATTGAATATTTAACCATTTAAGCAAGCTTTGGTTACCATTATTTGTACAAATGAACTAATTGGGCTTTCATTTTTGAAATTTCAATTGCAAACCAATATTGAAAAAAATACTCTAGTGTACAATAATTGATAATCCAATTGAATTTGAAACAATTACGTGCAAGCCACTTTTGCTTGTTTGAAACCATGTAGTGTTTTATAAAAAAATCTTAAATTTGTTAAGGATTTAATAAAAAATATTGCCTTTAGCCTAGCTAAATTTTAAAATCATCAAAAATGATGGGAAATTATTTTTTGTCAAATCGAAAAGAATAGTTCTAAAATCAAATTCTATTCCAATTAAATAGGCCATAACAACAAAACCAATATAAAATGAGATTAATTATTCACAATGACAGCGCAGAGATGTCACAATGGGTCGCCCAATATGTAGTGGACAGAATAAACAAACATAAAGCCGCTACAGACCAACCTTTTGTACTTGGACTTCCTACAGGCAGCACACCTCTCGGAACCTATGCAGAATTGGTAAAACACTATCAAAATGGCAACATGTCTTTTCAAAATGTAGTGACCTTTAATATGGACGAATATGTAGGAATTCCTCAAAATCATCCTCAGAGTTATTACACGTTTATGTGGGAAAATTTCTTTAGTAAAATTGATATTGACCCCAATAATGCTAATATTCTGGATGGCAATGCATCAGATCTGGAATTAGAATGTAAAAACTATGAGGCTAAAATCGAATCTTACAACGGGATCGATTTATTTCTTGGTGGTATAGGTTCAGATGGTCACATTGCTTTCAACGAGCCTGGTTCCTCGCTAAGCTCAAGAACCCGATTAAAAACATTGAACAATACAACCGTATTAGACAATGCCAGATTTTTTGATGAAGATATTTCTAAAGTCCCAACAATGGCCTTAACAGTTGGTGTTGGTACTGTTCTAGATGCCAATGAAGTTTTGCTTATGGTCAATGGGTATTCTAAAGCCTTAGCGCTCAGACATATTATTGAAGAACCCATCAATCACATGTGGACAGGAAGCGCACTTCAATTGCATAAAAAAGCAATAATTGTTTGCGACGAAGCTTCTACACACGAATTAAGAGTTGGCACAGTGCGCTATTTTAAAGGCATACAAAAACTGAATAACCAAAATGAATTTCAATCCTCTTAAATTCAATTTGAAAAATAATTTGAATTATAACATTTACATAAATATCAAATTTTCAATACAATAGCTCACTTTAAATAGATTAAAACTTTAACAAAAACAAACAGATGAAACGAAATTATGGAATGATTTTCCTTGTTCTCCTTGTATTCTTTGTCATTTCTTTTTTGACCAATATCATTGGTCCTTTAGTTCCAGATATCATCAAAAGTTTTGATCTAAGCCGTTCGATGGCGGGATTTCTTCCTTTTGCCTTTTTTATTGCTTATGGTGTGTCTTCGATTCCTGCGGGAATGGCCTTAGAAAAATACAGCGAGAAGAAGGTTATGCTTTTTGCCTTTGGAATGGCGCTGTCTGGGTCTTTGTTATTTTCGATTATGCCTAATTATACGGTAGTTCTTTTTTCTTTGTTCATGATTGGTATGGGTATGGCCGTTTTACAAGTTGTCATCAATCCTCTTCTGAGAGTTTCAGGAGGCGAAGAACATTTTGCTTTCAATTCAGTTTTAGCTCAATTAGCTTTTGGTGGCGCATCTTTCTTAAGTCCACAAGTCTTTTCTTATTTGGTTTCTGGAATCGAAAGTGGCAATCATGAGAGTCTAATCATTTCAACACTTAGTGGTTTGGTTCCTACAGGTCTCTCTTGGGTAAGCTTGTATTGGATTTTTACTGTCGTATGTGTGCTTATGCTCATTGTCATTGCTTTGATTCGATTTCCTAAAGTAGAATTAAAAGAAGACGAAAAAGCAGGCGGTTGGGCAAATTACAAAGAACTATTTTCAAACAAAACGGTATGGCTATTCTTTTTAGGTATTTTCTGTTATGTAGGATTGGAGCAAGGCATTGCCAACTGGATTTCTGAATTTCTATATTCCTATCACAATGTAGATCCACGTGTTGGTGGAGCAAATACAGTATCTTATTTTTGGGGACTACTTACGCTAGGATGCCTTTTAGGGCTACTTCTGTTAAAATTCATAGACAGTCGTAATGTCCTGAAAATATTCGCTTTACTTTCAATTATCAGTTTAGGATTGGCCATTTTTGGCTCTGATGAAATGGCCCTTGTTGCTTTTCCAGCTTGCGGTTTTTTTGCTTCGGTGATGTGGTCAGTTATTTTTTCGTTGGCACTCAATTCAGTAAGTCAACAACATGGCTCTTTTTCTGGTATTTTGTGCTCAGGCATTATTGGCGGCGCTATTATGCCTTTAATCGTCGGTGCTTTAGCCGATGTCATCGGATTAAAGTTAAGTATGCTTTTCTTATTTATACCACTTATTTACATTCTTAGTATTGGTTTTTGGGCAAAACCGCTTGTGAATAATGCAACCATAAGTTTAACTTCAAAAAAAGATAAATAATCTAATTCAGATAAACCTTTAAATTTTAATGTAAAAAGCATTCATGAATTTAACTAACAACAATGCAGTTATCGGTGTAGATCTCGGAGCTACTAATATAAGGTCAGGTAAAGTGGTTAACGGTGAAGTTGTGAATCTTAGCAAGAACAAAGTTCCAAAAACAAATGACGGTCAAATCGTCATAGAAAGGCTGATAGAAACCATAGAAACAACTTTTGACAATCATATCAAAGCCATTGGTATTGGTGTTCCAAGTTTATTGGATCGAAAAAATGGCATAGTTTATCAAGTTCAAAATATACCTTCTTGGAAAGAAGTACAACTAAAAACCATCTTGGAATCACATTTTAAAATTCCCGTAACCATAGACAACGATGCCAATTGTTTTGCCTTAGGTGAACGTGTTTTTGGTGCTGGCAAAAATTTTGAGGATTTTGTTGGATTATCAATTGGTACGGGTTTAGGATGCGGCATTATTAAAGATGGAAAATTAATTCCTGATGCCAATGGATGTTCGGGCGAGTTTGGAAGTCTCTTTTATTTAGATAGCATTGTCGAAGACTATTGCAGCAGTAAGTTTTTTATCAATCACTACAAAACAACAGGAGCAGAATTATTCGAAAAAGCTAAACAAAATGATTCCAAAGCAATTAATTCCTTCCATGAGTTTGGCCATCATTTGGGAAAAGCTATCCAAATGATTTTGTTTTCTGTAGATCCAGAAGTCATCATTCTAGGAGGTTCTATTTCAGAAGCATTTGGTTTTTTTTCGGAATCTATGTTTCAAACTCTCAAAGAATTTCCCTATCAAAACATGATTAAAAAACTGAAAATCATCAAAGCAACCAATTCCGATGCCGGAATTTTAGGTGCTGCTTCTTTATGTTTTTATCAAAAATTAAACTAAACTTTTCCCATGAACTCTAACTATTTTTCCATACTTTTTAAAAGACTACTACTAGTTCTAATGGTAATATTCAGTATAAGTTGTTCAAACAAACCCGAAGGACAATTGTTAATCAATCATTTAGGTTATGACACAAAAGCCATTAAAAAGGTCATCTTCCAAACACCAACTAATGCAACTCATGAAGTATTCGAAGTGCGAGATGATAAAGGGGAAATTGTTTTTGAAGGCAAGTTTGACAACGGTGGAAAAATTGACCAATGGCATACAGGAAATGCCTATGCCGGCTACTTTTCTGATGTAGAAAAGCCAGGAACATATAGCATAAGAATTAAAGGCTCAGACCTACAAACCACAATATTTGAAATTCAGGAAAATCTTCTCGCCTCTTCCACACTTCCACTGTTATTAAAAGGCTTACAATCTATTCATCCTGAGGAGAAATACGAAACTTGGGATTCTTCCATTTCTTTTTATGGAGAACGAACAGATACAGTCGATGTTCATGGCGGTTGGTACGATGCTTCGGGCGATTACAGCAAATACCTTAGTCATTTATGTTATACCAATTTCATGACGCCACAACAAACGCCAATGGTTGTTTACAATCTATACCAATCTGCATTGCAAATGAAATCTTTGTTTCCAGAAATGAGTCAACAATACATGGAGGAAGCGGCTTATGGTGCGGATTTTCTAGTCAGATTACAAGATAAGGAAGGTTATTTTTATACGACTATTTTTGACACTTGGAGCAAAGATCCTACAAAACGTGAAATTTGCGCTTACAAAACCCAACATGGAACACGTACAGAAGATTACCAAGCTGCCTTTAGAGAAGGTGCTGGCATTGCCATTGCGGCTCTAGCTAAACTTGGTAAAGATGACATCTCGGAAGAATATGATTCAAATGTTTATTTAGAAACTGCGGAAAAGGGTTTTGCTCATCTTCTTGAGAATAATTTTAGGTATTGTGATGACGGTCGAGAAAACATTATCGACGACTATTGCGCTTTAATGGCAGCTACAGAACTTTTTAAAGCCACTAACAAATCTGAATATTTAGATCATGCGAGACAACGAGCCAAAAATTTGAATCATAGAATTAAAAATGATGATAATTACAAAGGGTGGTTTGTTGCAGACGAAAACAAGAGACCATTTTTCCATGCTGCTGAAGCTGGTTATCCATTGATTGCGCTTTTGACATACCTTGAAGTTGAAAACAGCCAAGAACTTAAGCAAGAGGCCATAAACAGCATCCGCAATCATGTGGATTTCACCTTAAAAATCACTAAAGAAGTAACAAATCCTTTTGGGTATGCGAGGCAATATGTCAAAGCTCTTGACCAAGATGCACGAGGATCTTTTTTTATTCCACATAAAAACGAGTCGGGCTATTGGTATCAAGGCGAAAATGCCAGATTAGCGTCTTTGGCTGTTGCACTTAAATGGTCCAAAGCACATTTGGAGGATAAGCAAAAAGAAATGGCGGAAGAATTCTATCAAGATCAGTTGAACTGGATTCTTGGATTAAATCCATTCGACATTTGCATGTTAGATGGCATTGGTTATCACAATCCTGAATACCTGGAACCTCATGATTGGAATTACGAAGGTGGAATTGCCAATGGCATAACGGCTGGTGTAGAAAACGAATCTGATATCGCTTTTTTACCAAACCCTCAAAAAGATGATCCAGCTCAGAAATGGCGTTGGCCAGAACAATGGATTCCACATGCAGGTTGGTTTA
>JAUIFC010000164.1 GCA_030429455.1 Bacteroidia bacterium
TTTATAGGTGAAAAAGCTTCGGATATGCCATCATTTTCTGTTTTGTAATCGCCCGTGTACACCCATATTTCATCTTTGTGCTCAACTCGGATTTGCGAACTTCCAATAATATGTCCAGCAGGATGAAGACTAAATTTGACATTGTTTATGGTAAAGGTCTCTCCCCATTCGACGCCTTTCACATTTATTTCTCCTAACCGATGTTTAATGATAGGCACATTGAGGTGATGCGTAATGTATTTTCCGTGCCCATATTTTGAATGATCCGCATGGCCATGAGAAATAATTGCCTTTTTAACTGGTCTCCAAGCGTCGATATAAACGTCTGCTTGAGAACAGTATATGCCATTTGAGTTGAAAACAAGTAAAGGCAACGCCATTTAAAGTAATTGAATTAAAAATGAAAGATACGTGCTTTGTTTCGAATTTGATTTTTGATTGATTTAATTTTAAGACTTGGTTTAAGCTAGTTATAAATGCTATAAGAATGGCAGTAAAATGAATTTGATCGACATTTTGAACAAAACGAAAAGCCATTTCAAAAAATGAAATGGCTTAGTATTTATTGGAGACTTGAAAGTGACTATTCTACTTCTGCCTCTTCAGTATTGTCTATTAAAACTTGACCTCTGTAATATAATTTACCATCATGCCAATGCGCTCTGTGGTACAAATGTGCTTCGCCCGTTGTTGGGTCAGTTGCTATTTGTGGCATTTCTGCCTTGATGTGAGTTCTTCTCTTATCTCTGCGCGTTTTCGAGGTTTTTCTTTTAGGATGTGCCATAACTAGTCTTTAAGTAAATTTTTTAATTTTTCCCACCTGGGATCTATATTTTCTTCTTCTTTAATTTCTTTATTTGTGCTTAAATCATCTAACTTATCAAGTATTTCAGAATCTAAAGTGCCATCTTCCACACCTGGATGAATTCTTTTTTGTGGTATTGAAAGTACAATGCATTCGTAAATGTATTGTTTGATATCTATTTCATGACTTCCAGCAGGAATTATGATTAGATTTTCATCAATTTCATCAAAATCTTCTCCAAATTTTACAACAATAGATACTGCGTTTTTGATTGGTAAATCGAAGTATTCCAAAGTAAGGTCGCATTCGACGTTAATGAATCCTTCAATTTGGATATCTAGCTCCAAATGGGTTGCTTTTTTAATTAAAACAACATTTGTTTGGATATCACAATTTTGAAACTCTTGATAGTTAAAATCATCAAAGAACGTATTGTTAATTTTGTACTCAAAATGATGCTTACCTTCCTTTAAACCAACAAATTGCAGGCAATATTCTCTGTCAACCTTACTCATGCCTCATTTTTGAGCGTGCAAATATAAAAAATATTTTCATTAATTTGTTTAATTTACAGCATTTTATGAAATCTGAAGTTTACTTTGACCTGTCGTAGGCAATCAGAATTTCATTGTTTTCATCTACTAATTCTAAATTTCCATTGTCGTACAGAACAAATTTCCAATCAAAAGGTTCATTCTCAACTCTAAGAATTTTTTTGTTTTCAATAGTCTTCATTTGAACCAATCGATGACGCTGAGAAAATTTCTCAAAGTAAAGCTTATTATCTTCAAGCTTAACAAACTGAAACACATTATTTTCACTTTCTTCCCATAAATTACTTGGTTTATATTTCCAAGTGCCAATAACCTTCAATGGTTTTAAACGTTTAATTCTTTTTTGTTTTTCAAAAGCCTTAAGCAGTGCTGAAACAATATCTTCGTCTGGAAGTGCATCGAGTTTTTTCAAAGCTCTTTCGTACTTATCGTCTTGCCGCAAAAATGAATATCCGTAAATAGGCAATGAAATACATTCTAGGACATAAGACGGGTAAAAATGTTTGAGATTATCTTGTTCATATATTTTAGAGACCTTTATAATCGGCCAAAATACCAAACTAGAATCGCCAAAATAATTATGCGACAGGTTGAAAATATGAGCGCTTATATTTGGTTTAAAAATGCTTTCTCCATGGATTTTATAGACCAAAGCAGTTTTAATCATATTATCGATAGAAATGGAATCTCTTATTTTCTCATCTTTCGCTTTTAGCAAAACCAATTGGTCAATCGAATCGATTTTTTTCCAATAGGCAACAAAGTCATTTTCAGTTTTTAGATTATTTATCTCTTTAGTATAATCCTCAATTGGTATTTGAGCATTTATGCTTAAAATGCTCAAAATAAATGCAATACATCCAAAACTAATTTTCAAAATAAAATACAATAAGCGTTCAAATGCTTATTTAAGCTTTAAAGGATTTTGAGATAATTGTGAGTATTCTTTTCTTTTTTTGAAAATTTTTATGGCTTCAAAAACTGCTTTTGAAAACGAATTGTAATCAGCAACACCTTTGCCAGCAATGTCGAAAGCCGTTCCATGATCTGGTGACGTTCTAATGTAATTTAGTCCTGCTGTAAAGTTTACTCCTTCGCCAAAAGAAAGTGTTTTAAAAGGGATTAAACCTTGGTCGTGATAAGCTGCTACAATCGCGTCAAAATTCTTATAGTTTTTAGATCCAAAAAAACTATCGGCAGCATATGGACCATAAACATATTTATCTCCGTTTTTTAGAGCAACATTTAGGGCGTTTACTGTAGGTCTGAGAATTTCATCATCTTCACTTCCGATGACACCATTGTCACCAGTATGAGGATTAATACCCAATACAGCAATCTTTGGAACTGCAATGCCAAAATCTTTTTTCAAAGAGTCTGAAATAGTCTTGATTTTCCTTTTAATAACTTCTGGAGTTATAGTCGTCGAAATATCTTTAATGGGTACATGATCCGTTAGAAGTCCAACTTTGATGTGTTCAGAAACCATAAACATGAGAGCATTTCCTCCCAATTCTTTTTCTAAATAATCCGTATGTCCAGGGAAATTAAAGTTTTCTGATTGTATGCTGTTTTTGTGTATTGGAGCAGTAACCAAGACATCTATTTCACCATTTTTAAGTGCATTTGTAGCAGCAGTTAATGATCTAACGGCGTAATTGCCAGCGTTTTTGTCTTCTTTTCCAAATTCGATTTTCGGGTTGTTTTTGCTAATATTTACAACATTTATCTTTCCTTGAATCGTTTTTTCAGGTGTTGATATCCCTTGAAATTTAAGACTTAGATTAAAATGACGTTTTAAATAGGATAGCATTTTGGTATGTGCAAAAATTACTGGAGTACAGAATTCTAGCATTCGTTCATCTTCAAAACACTTGAGAACAATTTCTGGTCCAATACCATTTATGTCGCCAATGCTAATACCTACTTTTGTCAAGGAATTTTTATGTTTCATTCATTTATTTTTTCAACAGAAATAAAATACATCTAAATAAAATGTAATATTAATCACTTATTAAATTTAGAGAAAAAAAATCGTCTAATTTTGTTTTGCGAAGATAACAAATAAATAAGGTCATGTTTACAGGTATAATCGAGGAAGTTGGTACAATAATTAATATTGAAAAAGATAAAACGAACATACACTTTGATGTCAAAGCCAATTTTACATCCGAATTAAAAATTGACCAAAGTGTTGCACACAATGGAGTTTGTCTTACTGTAGTTTCGATGGATATACCCAACAGCTCTTACAGAGTAACAGCAATCGATGAAACTCTTAAAAAAACTAACTTAGGATATCTTGAAATTGATAGCACTGTTAATTTGGAAAGGGGTGCTCAAATTAATTCTAGACTAGACGGACATATTGTTCAAGGGCATGTGGATCAAATTGCGGTTTGTACAAAAGCAGAAACACAAGACGGCAGTTGGATATACAGTTTTGAATACGATTCCTCATTGAATAATGTTACGATAGAAAAAGGTTCAATAACCGTTAATGGCGTGAGCCTAACCGTGGTAGACAGTGGTATAAATACATTTAGTGTAGCTATCATTCCATTTACATATGAACACACAACATTTAATACCCTTAAAAAAGGGGATACCGTAAACCTTGAATTTGATGTGATTGGAAAATATGTAAAAAAACTAATGGAGTTAAGAGGTTGAGTTTAAAATTGCTTTTTAGGTGTTTCGTTAAATTAGCAGAATAAAAAATACGGTATTAACTATAATTTAGTAGATTTATAACCTTTTTGAAATAGTTATTTTAAAACTATATCAACTGTTTTCAAAATCTATTAGATGAAATACTTACATATTCTTTCCATTGCATTTTTTTGTTTCATATGTCATACCACTTCTTTTGCCCAAGATGATGAAGAATGTCCTATAGGCTTAGACATTCACGTAGCGAACGATGTATCCGGTTCGGTTGATGCCACGGAGTATGACCAGTCCAAAAATTTCATCACTCAATTGGGAGTGTCATTTGGTGAAACTCTAGGTATTGCCAATGAAGAAACTAGAATTTCGATTAGCAGTTGGTCTCAAGGACCCGGAAATTTTCAAGAATATAACTTTCCAATTGCAGGACAAAACTACACCACAGAACTCTCTGATGTGCTCTCATTTCAAGATTTTCCAAGGCCATTTTCTGGAGGAACGGATATGGAAGAAGCTCTTCAAAATGCGTTTAATTGGGTAAATCAAAATCCAATTGCAGGTCGAGATGTGCCTAAGTTGATAGTATTGCTTACCGATGCTTTTTGTACGCAGGTTACTCCAGAAGCATCAAATATTGCGTCTCAAATAAAAAGTCAAGGGATTGTCATTATCCTTTTAGCTGTAGATGCAGCTGCTACTTGTGTGGAACTGGAAGGCGAAGCAATTGCCTCACCAGGTGGCTATTTTTCTGCAACTTCCTACACAGAACTACAAAACACTGCTGTGTCTTTTATTCAAAGCATTGCAGATTTAGGCTGCGATAGTGACCCACCTTCATTGTCAAATGCTTTTGATTTGGAAATAGTTTTAGACGATTACCAGCTTACCAACTGTAATCCTGGTCCAGCAACAGGTACGGTAGATTTTACTATAACCAATTTAGATTTTTTAAATCCTTTTAATGATGTCTTAAAAATTTCTTTTTACGATGGAGACCCAACAGTTCCTGGAACACAGTTTTTGTTTACAGAAAATTTAAATGTGCAGTCGATACCTTCAGATAATGGAACATTTATTTCACAAATTAGTAATCCTTTATTTTTAGCAGCACCACAAATTTATGCCATCGTAAATTTTGATGGAACAACGCCTGGAAACGAAGTTCCAATAAGTTTTGCTAATCTTCCTAACCTTGTTGAAATAGATTCTGAAGAACAAGTAGGTAATAACATTTCAGAGCCTATCGATAGAGTAGATGAAGATGGTTGTGACTCTGCGGTGATTAATGTTCAGGTCTCGAATTCTGGGGTAGGATGTGATGATCAAGTTTTTTATACAGTTGAAATATGTAATAATGGAAATGGAGACGCCATCATGGGCTTTAATGATATTACTGCCTTTGCTCCATCAGGTTTTAACTTAATTGAAACGACATTGATAGGTTCCAATCCTTTTGTTACAGAATTTGGAATAGGTCCAGAACAAATAGTTTCTGTAAATGTAAATTTGGAATTAAGGGACTTGTTTGCCACAGACTTAAATGGCGATGGACATGTTGATGTCATTGCAGCAAATTTTGACAGCGAAGAGTTTGGTTGGTATGCGAATGACGGAACGGGAACCTTTGGTGCCTTTCAACCAATAGCATCAAATATAGGAACAGGTAGAATTGTGCACGCAGACGATTTGGACAATGATGGCGATCAAGATGTCATTGCCGCTGGCGATTTTCCCAATGAAATCATTTGGTTTGAAAATGATGGTGCAGGAAATTTTTCAGCTCAACAAATCATTTCTTCAGCATTAAATATTCCTGAAAGCATTTATACCGAAGATTTGGATGGAGATGGAGATAAAGACGTATTATCTGTATTTATTGATGATGATAATGTCGTTTGGTTTGAAAATGATGGCAGTGGTAATTTCGGCACACAACAGGTCATTACTACTTTAACAATCGATCCACGTGCAGTTTACGCCAAAGATTTAGATGGAGATGGAGACAATGATGTTATTTCCGTATCGGAAGCAGATGATAAAATTGCGTGGTATGAAAATGATGGTCTTGGAAATTTTGGCCCACAACAAGTTGTTGCCATTTCAAATTCAACAAACAGAGATGTTTATGCCATAGATTTAAATGGCGATGGGTCCAATGATATTGTTGCAAATGGTGGTAGTCAAGTGTCTTGGTTTGCAAATGATGGTTCTGGAAACTTTGGAGCAGAACAGTTTATCAGCACTTCATCAACACAAGCACAGTCCATTTTTCCTATCGATTTTGACCAAGATGGAGATATAGATGTGTTATCTTCAGCTGGTATTTCTACGCCTCAATCTGTTTTGTCTTGGTTTGAAAACGATGGCTCTGGAAACTTTGGGCCGGAAGATTTTATCACTGGAGACATCAACAGGCCAAGAACAATTATCGGCGCAGATATGGACAGCGATGGCGATTTTGATGTCCTTTCCATGTATTCTTCTGATGATAAAATTGTTTGGTACGAAAATTTAATTGTCAGTAAATTACCAGCGTTTTCATGTGTTACTTATGAATATGAATACAACATCACCGGATTACCAGCTGGCGATTATGACTACACCGTAACTATTGATGCTGAAGCAGATGCAGGAATAAATCCTTTTGTGCTTTTTACACCAAATAGCGATTTTTCCTTTGATGGTCAATCGGGACTTAATGGCTTCGAAGGAATTTCCAATACTTCGGACGATATTACATATGATGGAGTTACTGTGCCTTGTGTGCCTGGAGAACAGATACTTGTAGACGTTGCTTTACCAGGCGATGGTAGTTGCCCAGATGATTTTGTTACCGCAACGATAACAATAAATAACCAAAATGGACTTACACTTTTTAATACCTTGTTGTCATTAGATTTAACAGGAACGGGGACCATTTTTAATGGTGAACCTTATAATATTACAAATGGATTAGCTTTAGCAGAACCAAATACATTCGACCCAGCTTATCCTAATGTGCCAAATGCAATATCACAACAAAATGGTTTACAAACACTTGACATCTTTACGCTTCCTGGTGGTGTTTCAACATTTGATGTTAATATTTTGGTTGGTGAAGGTCCAATTACATTGTTTGCAGAAGTTTCACAAATTCCATTAGACTTTAATCAAAATGGAAATGCATCTGATTCCGCTTCGATAACTCCTTCTTTAAATCCTGTGATTACAGGCAATTGTCCAGCAGATGTCACGGTAACAGATACAATAATTGCATTGAATTTTTCAACAACAAATGCGACGAATATTACCTGGAATTCTGGAACCAACGGTTCGTTTACGAATCCTACTTCTGCTTCTACAGATTATGTCATTACCGACGATGATCGGGCAAATGGCTATGTTGATTTATCGCTTCAAGTTACTTCTGCTGGTGGCTGTTTGGCTTCAATAAGCTGTAGAGTTAATATTACTGGAGGTATATTTGATTATGGCGATGCTCCAATATCTTATGATTTAAATGAAAATGCGGTACCAATTGCTGCCGGTGCATTGATCAATCAAGATATATATTTAGGATCAAATGTCCCCGACAACGAAAGTACGAATCAACCATCTGTTGATGCATTAGGCGATGGTGATGATGAAGATGGTCTTACAGTATTTTTATTTGAAAACCCAGTTGCAGGTGATGTTTTTACAATTCAAATTAATATTACGAACAATAGCAATTTAGAAGCTTATGCTCATGGCTACCTCGATTGGAACGACGACGGCGATTACATCATAGATCCTTTGGAGAAATCTACTCTTATTACCATTCCTCCATTATCTGGAACCGCTGTTTACGATTTATCTTTTACCGTGCCAAATGACTTTTTGCCAACATCGATTGGTAAATATTTGAGACTAAGATTAAGCACCGATGAATTGGCAGCAAATGTGCCTTACGGAACTTCTGCAAATGGAGAAGTGGAAGATTACATTATATTTTTAAATGACGAAGGCTGTGCTTCCATTGAAGATGATATCGTTGATCCTACACCTTTAAGTTTTTGTATTGATTCTACTCAAAATGATGTTGCGAACGAAACTTTTGTTTTTGATTTGACTCAAAAAAATGATGAAATCACTCAATCCAATGCAGACTTCATTGTTACTTATTATGAATCTCAAACGGATTTAGACAATGACAATCCAATAACAGCACCTGATAATTACACGAATATCATTAACCCTCAAACATTACTCGTCAAAGTAGAAAGTATAACTACTGGATGTGAGGCTTTTACAACATTAGATTTAATTCTAAATGTGTTTCCGGTACTTCCAGATACTATTGATGCTTTACAAGAGTGTGATGTCGATGGCGATGGCCTTGCAGAATTCAATTTGGTTACAGTCGCAAATGATATTTTGTCTACTCAATCCAATTTTTCTGCGACATTCCATACGTCATTAGCAGATGCCAACAATGCCTTAAATCAAATTAGTAATCCTTCTTCTTACACGAGTTTATCTAATCCCCAAACCATTTGGATCCGTATTGAGAATCAATTAAATCCGTTGTGTTTTGCGGTAACGAGTTTTCAGATTGAAGTTTCCAATTCCGACCCTATCAACTTAAACATCGATCCACTTGTGGCTTGCGATGATGA
>JAUIFC010000165.1 GCA_030429455.1 Bacteroidia bacterium
CTACTGTAACATAAAAAGGAACCGTAGCTTTGGCTATGCTTTATTTTTCTATATTGTATTAAGAAAAAAATCATCAATTTCTTTTACAGTAATTTCAAATCACAAATGGTGTAATTTTATAGATTGAATATTCGATTTCAATTTTTTGAGCTATAAAATTAATTTTTAATCTTTAAAACAAATCAACCCATGAAACTTTTTAGAAGATTCCGTTTAAATCAAATAGAAAAACATAATTTAAAAAAATACCTATTATATGCTGTTGGAGAGGTTTTTTTGGTGATGATTGGTATAAGTTTGGCTTTCCAAGTGGACAATTGGAATAATAACAGGATTAAACAAAACAGTGCCATAGGGCATTACAAGAATATTAATAGCCAATTAAAAGACGATAAAAAATTACTTGAACAACAAATAACTTTTAACCAATCCTACCTAGAAGAATTTCGCTATGCGAGTAAAATTTTGATTACAAACGACCGTACCAAAATGGATACTTTAGGCAAAATTATGAGGAATATGACTCAATATTCAGATTTTGACAAAAAAGGAAATCTTTATGAAACTCTTCTTAATAGTGGTGAAATAAAATTATTAAAAAATACAAATATTGTAAACGGACTGCACAATTTAGAAGAAAACTATAATTACCTTAACAGGATGGAAATGATACATTATAATACGGTAATGGATTACGTCGTAAAGTCCACGTTGATGAACATGAGATTGTCTACTGGCGAAATAATGGAACCCGATGCCATTTACACTTATCAATTTGAAAATTTAATCATTTCTTTGTTGAGTATTATGAACGAGAAACAACACGCTTACAACCAAGCCCATGCTCAAATTTCGAAAATCACCCAATGGATTGATGCCGAACTAAAAAACTAAAATGAAACATAATTTAAAACTAAAACTTCAAAACATTGGTATCATTACCATGCTTGGCGTAGGCTTTGGTTTAGTGTATAATCACTTTTATTACGAACACAATTTCACAGAATATCTTGAAGCAGGAACGATTGGTTTTTTATTGGGCATCATTGTCGGCATATTTGAAGAGTTTATTCTATTTCGTTTTTTTAAAAGAAAGAGTTTTGTCAACGTAACCCTTATTCGATCCGTCTTATACGCTTTGTTAACCAGCTTGACTTTAAGCTCTGTCTTGTCTATAGAAGTAGCGATGGTTGAAGAAATCCCCTATCAACGTGCTTTTTTTCAATATTTAGGCAGTGAATACTTTAGCAGAGATTTCATTTTTACATCCATCTTCTTATTGTTGATGATGTTTGCCTTACAAGTCATTCTTCTAATTGGCAAATCAAACTTTTTTCTCTTTCTTTTTGGATGGTATCACCAGCCGAGCGAAGTATCAAGGGTGTTTATGTTTGTAGATTTAAAAGGATCAACGTCCATTGCAGAAAAACTAAGTAATAAAGACTATAGCCTTTTTGTACAAGACTATTTTTACGACATTTCGGACGCCATAGCGATGTATAGCGGAGAAATTTATCAGTTTGTCGGAGACGAAGTTGTAGTGACATGGAAATTTAGAAAAGACAACTTACGATGCATCCATTGTTTCTTTAAAATGCAAGACATTATCCAAGAAAGACGAGATAAATACATCGACAAATTTGGTTTAACTCCCGAGTTTAAAGCTGGAATTCACGCAGGTAAAGTCATTGCAACTCAAGTAGGAAAATATAAAAAAGAATTGGTTTATCACGGAGATGTCCTAAATACCACTGCCAGAATCGAAGGACAATGTAACCCATTAGACGAAGTTCTATTGATTTCTGATACGCTAAAAAATCGATTGGAACAAACGGACAACTATAGTTTAAAAGCAAAGGGCGCTATAGAACTAAGAGGTAAAGCCAATAAATTGATGCTCTATGGCGTCTCCAAATCCAAGACTTAAGACTAAAGCATTTGAAAATTAAATTCACTTTCACAACAGCAGATATAAATTAGCTGTACCAAACCTGATATATATCATAGTTTAAGTCTAATAAAATGAGTACTTTATGATGTTTTAGATTTTCAAAATCCTTTCTCATGAAACTCATCGAAGTAACACCTGACAATGCCGTAAAGGAAACTTTTTTTTGCATCAAAAACACAAAGGTACAAGGCTTTAAGGACAAAGAGAGTTGGTTTAAAAAACGTCAGGAAGAAGGTTTAAAATTAAAAATCCTTAAAACTGATGATGATAAAATGATTGGTTTTATCGAATATGTTCCTGCCATAAATGCATGGCGTCCAATCGATGCCGACACTTTTATGTTTATCCATTGCATTTACATTTACTCTAAAAAAGAAAGACACAAAGGCTACGGCGGCTTACTATTAGCCGACGCTGAAAAAGAAGCAAAAACTTTGGGTATGGATGGCTTATGTGTGATGACAAGTGCTGAAGGATGGTTGGCCAATAAAACCATATTTGAAGCAAATGGGTTTGTACAAATCGAAGAAAAAGACAGGTTTCAATTACTGGCCAAAACTTGGACTACGGAAGCCAAAACACCACGATTGCACGATTGGCATAGCCAACAACAACACTATAAAGGATGGCATTTAAGTTATGCAGACCAATGCCCATGGCACGTAAAATCTGCAGAGGCGATTTTAAACCTAGCGATGGACTTTGGTATTGACCTAAATATTACTAAAATAAACTCTGTTGACGAGGCTAAAAAGGCGCCATCGGGATTTGGGGTATTTAACTTGTTGCGTGATGGACGATTGTTGGAAGACCACTATATCAGCCAAACTCGATTTAGAAATATTCTTAAAAAAGAACTTAACCTTTAAAACTATATATCATGGAACTACAAGAATTACAAGCCTTTTTTGGATACATGGCACTTATCAATTTTGGGATGCTCATGTTTAGTTTTTTTATTTATCAGCATTACAGGGCAATGGGTGTATCGTTTACATGCACGAATATTTAAGATTCCTGAGGAATCTGTAGGAATAGCCTTATATAAACTCATTGCCGTTTATAAAATCATCATTTTGGTGTTTACCGTAGTGCCGTGGATTGCTTTGAGCTTGATGAGTTAAGACTTGATTTTGTTATTTTTCTTTAGGCAAATATTTTTCAGGAATAGGATTATCCTCTGTTTCCTGAGTAAAATATACACTCAATACAACCCAACGCTTTCCGGTAAACATTAACTGAATGCTGTTAATGCCTCGCATAAAAGGAGTATCATCCTCTTTTGAATAAAAAGTTTCGTAGGACGAAAACACATGAGCGATTTGTCCAAATTGTTCTGTGACTCGATGTAATTCCTTTTCATAAAAGCCATTTTCAAACATCCAAGGCAATGAGTTTTCAACATAATGGTCTATGGTCAAAAAGCGACTAGCATAACTACTATCCTTACGTTGTCCTGATGCAATAAGTTTAGCTTTTGGATGAAACAAATAACGCAATAATTCCGCGTTTCGCTCTTCCCCTTTTTCACCTGAAATTACAGCATACAAGGTTTCTATTGTCGAATCTATTGTGGCTACTTTGTCTTCGTACTTTTTGTTTAATGCTTGATAGTCAAAGTTAATGTCTTGTGCAAAAGACATCGCGCAAACTAAGAGCAATACTGGTATTGTAAGGTATTTCATGTGTTGTTTATTATTATATGAGTTGCGCAAATTAATGTAAAATCTAAATGAACATCAGGGTATAAGTTGCTAAAATTAATTATTCAAACATCCAATTAAAATCAACAACATACATATCAGTTCAATTATTTATGAATTTTAAGTTGATGGGTTTATTCATCTAAAATATTCTTGTGTTATCCACAAAAAAAGATAACCCTTTCCCGTATACATTATTCTCTTGTCAGGAAACTGTTGAGCCTTCTCGCTTAATATGACCTGAACATTCCTATTGGAAAGTGTGATACTTGTTTCATCCCTTTCTCTTTTGGAACAATACAACACATATTTAAACGGTCTTAAGGGGTAAAAGTTGCTAAATACCTAAGCGGCTATTCTTCTTTTCAAGGCCTTTCTTAAATTCTTTACATCAGAAAAACCAACCATAAAAGCCACTTCTTTATAGCTATACTCTTGCTGAAGTAGTTCTGCTGCCTTGTTTAGTCTTAATTGCAATAGGTATTGAATTGGAGATATTTTATACAAAGCCTTAAAACTTCTCGTAAAATGATATTTAGACAAGTAAGCCGCATTAGCTACTTCTTCAAGGTTTATTCTGTTAGTGTAATTGGCTTCTATATAGTTCTTGGCAATATCTACACGTCTGTAAAGCTCTTCCTTTGTCGATTTTTTTGAGGAAGATAACCCATTTAGGATTTCATTGACCTTCAACTGATCCAGAATTAAATGCTCTCCTAATCTTGTGTAAAACAAATTGGTATCGAAAGAATATTCTGAGTCAAGTGCCTTATAAATGTGCGGTATAGTATTTATCAAAAAAACACCTGTGCCATTATCCTTAAACCGGTATCTCTTTTCTGTAAACATTGGTGATTCTTCTTTATGACATGGGTCGTCCAGTAAACTTAAGGTCTTGGAAGTGGTAGTTGTATAAATATCACTTAATTCCTTTTCTGAAGGAAACAAACAAATCCCTTTTGCGTTATTCTTTCCTATTCTCATGGCAATATTAACATCTTGGTTTACAAGCAAAAACTCATTTTGAGAAACAGCAAAATTCTGACCATTTATATTGTAATGTTCTGTTCCGCTTAAAACCACTTTTATAGATAAATGTGCTTTAGAACTTTCGGTATAAAAATTATTGATATTTGAAACTATGACCTCACCCTGTAACTTAGAATTACTGTTTATGGCATTTCCCGATAAACACTTAATAAAAGACTCTTTCTGCATTTAATTGAAGTTTTATAACATGTATGTCTTAAGATTATTCTAAAAGTTACAAGGGATAGATACACCTCAAGCTTGTGATTTGCATTTTATTAATAAAAGACAATCTGATTGAGGATTAAGAATAAACAGAGCATCAAAGGCATGTTGGCATAATATTGGTTTAAGAATGCATAAAATACCTTAATATGAAACTACCGGTTTTACTACTATTTATCGCCTTCTTCTTTCAGGCTAATTCTCAAGTGGTTATAAAATCAAACAAAGGCTATGAGCTCATCGATGATATTGATGGTGAAATTTTGACCAAATATGCTTATCCTTTTATTGATAAAAAAAGTGGAAAATTACACCTCACCTATTTTGGGGACAATTTTGGGTATATAAACGACAATGGAACAGTGATTTTGGGAAACAAGTATGAGATAGCCTATCCATTTAAAGGCGAATTTGCACTTGTTGGCAATTACGGCAACTATTTCTATATCAACAAAAAAGGGCAGAAGTTTGGGCGGTTGAGTTGGCCAAAAGCACCAAACGTATTCAAAGATTTTTTGATAGTAAATGGCAAAACATCTTATGTGTTTCATAAAGAAGGTGATACCGTATTAACCTCAAAACATCAACTTATTACATCTAAACATAGCGGTATTTTGGAATGGAATAAAGACAGCTCCACAGTAAAGCAATACAGCAAGGGGCCAAAATATGGAACACTAAGAAAGGCCAATACTATACAAAAAGTAGATACGGTTGCCTTGACTTGGCAAGGTTATGCTTGTATCGAACGAAATGGTAAATTTGACATGTACAATGATAGAGGAGATCTACTTTTTGAAAATCTGCCTCGACAGAATTACTACTTGCCTGTAAAAATAATTTGGCACAATTACCTCTATTTACCAGACCAACACAATAGGAGAAATTTTGAAAATGAAATCCATTATGAACCCTTGTACGATGCTTCCAAACTGCATACAAGAGACGGAAGAAATGTTTATGGCCCCTCGTTTTTGATAGGTGAAGGCTTTCAAAAAGAGGATGTTGCGCTATTGAAGGGAACTAACAAATGGGTGTTGATTGGTGGGCATGAGGTAATTAATGGCTTCTACATGTTCGATGAAGTTTTACCCTCAGACGATGATGATTTTCTACTTACCAGAAAAGACACAACTTGGTTTGCTTATATTAAAGACAAGGATTCTATTATTCCATTAAAATTCAGGTATATTCATCCGAGAGGTTTAGTAAATGGGCAATTTTTTGGTAGCCGTGAACAAGGTCCCTTAAAAGATAAGCACTGGAGTCATAATATCCTAAAATACGATTTTAGTGATCTCATTTTAAAACAATCCCAAGAATTTCAATATACTTTCCCGAAATCTTATTACCAAAAATCACCATTAGTTAGTCATCCCAGCATTTTTGAAGATACCGAAGAAGAAGAAATTGTTTATTTAGAAAAAGGAAAGCAAGAAGTAATTTTTAATAAAAAAGGTGATTTAATTTACCAAGCCAATAAATCAACCATTGAACATATCACTATTGACGAATTGTTTATGCCTAAATTTTTTCTTAAGAAAGATACCTATCGTATAACTGACTCTAATGCCTTCAAAAATCATGAATTAGGTGTGTATCTTAAAGCTCAAAATCAGAGGCTAGAAGTCATTGTAGCCAATAGGTCTTCAAAGGAATTTTTAGTTGCTCTATATAACGATTACAACCTTGCAGAAGTTTATCTTGAGTATCAAAAACGAGATGGAACATGGCAGAGATTTACTCAATTTCCAGGAGATTTGTATACAGACCTACCTTCTTATGCAAGATTGCTTCCAAATCATAAAATGACACAAACTATTCAACTTACAAAAGGCCCTGATGGCCCGATACAGAATGTGAGAGCAAAACTTGTTGTAGGTGATGGCCAAGTACTATATTCGAACAGCATACCAATGAGTCTGTGTCCTGCCATGTTGTATGGCAATCCCTATTTTGGGCGATATGGAGCGATTACAAAATATCAATTACATACAAAATTGGATTAATCAATACCATTTAGAAATAATCATCGATTAGATTAGCACATAACCTACTCGATTATCTCGCTAATATTTCAAAACTAAATTTGAAAATTTTCTTGACAAAAACTACATTCCTTGCCAATTGTATGCTGCCTTTTTTAATTTTTCCATGATGGCAATACCTATTCCTTCTTCTTTTACAGGTTCGGCAATAATAATTTCAATGGTATCATCATCTTCAAAAGCGTGCATGGCTTCGAACATATTAACGGCATATTCCCTTAACTCATTATTCTGAGACATCTTGATGACTTTCTTAAAACCATTGTCCAAATGACCTGTAAACGATAGCAAACCAGCTTTTGATTTATCAATTGCCAACGTGGATTGATTTGCAATCAAAAACGTTTTTTTAGGACTGTAATGTGATTTAAGCATTCCTGGTGCAGCCAAATCTTCAACGATAGGCTCGGAATCGAATGGAAGGACTTTCTCCAATTCTTCTTTAGTAATCACTCCGTTACGGAGAATCTTAAAACCGGATTCAGTAAGTTTGATAATTGTAGATTCAATGCCTACTGTTGTTTTTCCAGCATCAAGGATATAATCTGCGTTTGAAAGACTTTTTTTAACGTGATTGGCCGTTGTTGGACTTATTTTGCCAAATTTATTTGCACTTGGAGCTGCAATTGGACAATCGGATTTTTGGATTAACTCCAGAGCAACACTATGATTTGGCATTCTAATTCCAACTGTAGGCAAGCCTGAGGTTACAACATCTGGAACAAGTTTGCTTTTTTTCAAAATAATAGTGAGAGGTCCTGGCCAAAACTCACTGGCTAGTTTGTAAACTCTTTCATCCGGACTTGAAATGAGCTCGTCCAACTGATTTAAATCGGCTATATGAACAATTAACGGATCGAAAGAAGGTCGCTCTTTGAGTTCAAATATTTTTGTAACCGCCAAAGGATTTAATGCATTTGCTCCTAAACCATAAACTGTTTCTGTAGGAAATGCGACAACTTTGCCGTCCTTTATACATTGTGCTGCAAAATCGATATTGTTAGATGACATTTAGTTTAAAATGATTTTATCCTTTCATTTATCATGCAATTCCTTCTGTCATTTTTTATAAACTTTATTACATGTTTTGTCTAAAAAAAAAGGAATTTAGTCAAAATACAAATCTTCATGCAATTGTAATCATTTCACACGGATTAGAATAAGATTTCAGTAAATGAATAAGAAAACTACTCATTAACTCTTATAAAACTTTATGGTTTCCTGTACGCCATTATCATTCGTATACCTTAAAATATAAAGACCAGGTGTTGGAGTAGTTTGATTTGTATTAATTATTAATGTCGAATTGAAACTATTCTTTTTGATATCTTGGTCGTACACTAAATTGCCAGACACGTCAAATATCTTTACATTTTGTTGAGCATTATCAGATAATTCTGGCAACTTTAAGTTTAGATTATCTCTCACTGGATTAGGATATAATATAGGTTTAATCTCTGTGTTTATAACTCTTGATTCTTGATGATTAGAATTATTAAAAGCACTCTTGTTGGTTAGGCTACTACTTGCAGGATAACCAAAAATAATAATTTCATTGACACCTGCATAAGGACTGTCTAACATAGATAGTCTGAGTTTTGATGTCGTTACATTAACATCATGTACTTTCCAAGCATTAAAGGCATTACAAGGTTCT
>JAUIFC010000166.1 GCA_030429455.1 Bacteroidia bacterium
TGAACTGCCAATGGTGAGTGGTAATTGTGGGGTTCCTGATACGTTGACCACTGTCAAGGTATCGCCGTAATTTACCACAAAGTCTAAATCTTGGCCGATGATATAGGTGTCATTCGAGGGAACAGTTACACTAGTTACAGCTGGTCCTGATTTAGATAAATCTAGACTAAGACTGTTATCCTGCGCACTATTATCAGCGCCATCTTTTGCTGTGATTGTCACTGCAATAGCTGATCCTTCATTCATATTGCCACCTGCATCCAAAGCTGCTGTAGTAAAACTGTATGTTCCTCCTCCATCATCTGAAAAAGCTTGAGTAGAACTAAAATCACTATCCAATACACTCAAATCGCCAGTTACCATATAGCCTGGAGCGTCTAATACCACTGTAATCGTTATCGTTTCCCCTGCAATATAGGTGCCATCATCACCGTCTGTCACGCTCGTAAATATTGGATCAACCGCATCCACTAAGATTCCTGCTGTTGACCCCAAGGTAGGTAATGTGAGTTGTGCTGCCTTATCTAAACTTGTAGAATTAATAGTTCCTGAGTTTAACGATAAGGTTCCCGCTGTAATTCCATCATTATCAAGGTCATTGGATTGAACCGTATATCTGAATACCAAAGCCGTACCCGGTGATCCGCTTTGATAGCTTGCATTCACTGCACTCGAACCAATGGTCAGGGCTAATTGAGGACTGCCCGTAACAGTTACGCTTTCGCTGAAGTTTAGCGTGAAGTCTATATTCTCGCCTGCTACATAGGTATCATTGTTAGGCAAGGTAACCGAAGTAATATCAACGTCGTCATTTGTAATGGTTCCCGTTCCGGTAGCATCGCCAATAACAACATCTGTTCCTGTTGGATTACTCAATGTTAATGTAATCGTCTCATCATTCTCTACAACTGCATCACCACTGATATCGATATCTACTGTTTTGGACGTCTCACCTACTGAAAAGCTAAGGTTAGTAGTCCCTATTGCTGTATAATCTGATGCTGAAGACGCTGTGCCATCACTCGTCGCATAATCCACAGATGCACCACCCGCAGGTGCTGCCTGAGAAAGTGTTACCGTAAATTGCAAGGTGGTTGTTCCAGAATCTCCTTCTGAAATAGAAGGGTCATTAACAGAAAAGGAAATGTCTTCATCATTATTAATGGTCAAGGTAGCGTTATCCGTAATATCAATATCGCCACTGGCTACCGTAACCGGAGCAAGCCCACTCATCGACACCGTTACTGTCTCATCGGATTCCAAATCAGCATCTGCTGTGGGTGTAACCGTAAAGGTTTCTGTTTCACCTGCACTACCCGAAAAGGTGAGTGTCTGATTCGTTACCGCTGTGTAATCTGTATCTGCTGTGGTCGCTGTGCCATCGGTCGTACTGACATCCACATCAAAACCTCCGTCTACCGCTACATCTAGAGTAGCTGTAAACGTCACAGCTCCATCATCTTCATTGCCGCTTTCGTTGGCTATGGTGACTGTCGCCTGGTCGTCATTATCTACGGTTAGTTGTCCCGTATCCGAAATGTCGATGTCATCGCTATTGACATTATTCGGAACCAAAGATCCCATCGTAATGCCGATGGTCTCCGCCGCCTCTACTTTGGTATCTCCCCCAAGGGTAATATTAAAAGTCTCTGGTTCTGATGCCGTGCCTGCGAAGGTTATCTGTTGATTCGTTACCGCTGAATAATCGCTATCCCCAGTAGTTGCGGTACCATCTGCCGTACTCATCCTTACAGAGAAGCCACCGTCTACGGCCTTATCCACCGTTACTGTAATGGCAACCGATCCGTCATTCTCATTCGCAGAACGGTCGGTAATCGTCACCGTTGCTTGATCTTCGTTGGTAATGGTACCCGTACCGGTAGCATCGTCAATGGAGACGTTGAAGCCGGTAGGGTTCGAGAGGGTCATCGTGAAGGTCTCATCGGCCTCTACGACATCATCCGAGCTTACCGTTACATCTACTGTTTTGGTGTCTTCGCCTGCCAAAAAGGTGACCGTACTTGAAGCACTGGTATAATCTGTCCCTGCAGTTGCTGTTCCATTGGAGGTAGTATAATCGATCGTGGCTCCTCCTGTGGGTGCTGGGTTATCCAAAGAAATGGTAAATGTAAGGGTGGTGCCTTCATTTTCTGCGGCATCACTTACCGAAGCTTGTGAAGGTGTACCATCATATTCTAAACTGAGTGTATTAGAGACTAAGTTACTATTTCCAGCCTCGTCGGCGGTTACACCTGCATTTACTTTTACAGTTACTGTGCCGTCACCACTTGGCGTCACATTTACTGTATAAGTTACACTATCGCCAGAAGCAAAATCGCTGGTTGTACCGTTGGTTACTGTAATTTCATTTTCTTTAAAACCAAGTGCGCCATCGCCGCCAACCACTTCGCCAAAGGTTATGGTTACTGGAATTGGGTTATCGCTTGTCGGGTCTGAACTTGTGGTACTCACCGTAGGTGTTGGCCCTGTACCATCGTAGGTGTAACTTATGGTATTGGAAGGGGTGTTATTGTTAGCAGCAGCATCTGTTACGGTACTAGCACCGACTTGAATGCTCACAGCGCCATCTCCTTGTGGAGATGCGTCAAAAAAATAGGTAGAGTCGTTAGATGTATTTAGATTAGACAAGTTGACGTTCGTCTCTACAATATCATCCAGGGAGAACCCAGAAACATCCTCACTAAAATCCACCGTCACGATAATCGTCGATTGATTATCTGGATCATTGAAGGCCGATGAGATAACGACTGCCGGATCGGTAACATCATTCGTAGCCGCATCGACTTCGGTAACAGCAGCTTGGACATTGGGTGGAGATTCATCATCCTGGGCTACCACGTATACATGGTAGTTCCCACCATCAGGGAGTCCCGTAATGGTAGCGTCTAGGGTGGTAGTGTTTAGGGCACTACCAGAGGCCAAGGCCATACCGCCACCGAAAGCGTTACCGTCGAGCACATTAGCTACCGTAGGCGCAGTATCATTATCAAATACAACCACATAAAAAATATCACCTGTCTCATCGATGGTTACATCCAAATCGAAGCCTACACCGGTTTCGCTACTTACTATTGGACCTGAAGTGAAGCCAGGAGGGTCGGAGTCACCAGCAGAGGGAGCTGTTAAATTATTTAAGGTAATGTCTCTTAATTCTAAGTTGTTAATAATTCCAGCCAATTTAAAATCAATGGTAATCGATATTTCTTCAACATTTGTTACTGTACTTGCTCCAAAAAATATAGAAGTCATAGGATGATTGGCACCACTAGAAAAACTGAGATCTGCAGAATAAGTGGGTGTAAGCGTGTTGTAGGTCACTATTCCTCCTCCAACTTGCGTGAAGACTATTTGAGTTATACTTCCATCCAATGTCGAATTGCCCGTATAATGGCCAAAATCGATCTCGTGAACATCAAAAGAACCAACATTAACGCCATCTCCTTTGATTGTAAATGTTACAGACCCCGTTCCTGAAGCATCTGGAAAAAAGATACCACTAGTAAATCCCATATTGTCACTTATCTCAATATCTATGTTAGAAGGGCTAGTTGTCATTGTTTTATGTCCTGCATTATTCCCTGAACCATCTGCTCCAGCACCCGTAAATGTATAAGTTGTTTGAGAAAACAAAGAGTGACTAACTAAAAAAATGGTTGTAAATAATAGTAGAAAAGTAATTTTTTTCATCTAGAATAGTATTTATAGGATTGAAATTTGTTTGAGTATTGGTTGTTAACCGTAAATATTAAAACAGACCTAGGTCTGTTTTAATATTTGAGGGTAATTTAACTTCTAGAAGGAAAGATACCTTGCAAAGCGATGATATAATTGACACCTAAAAAAGGTTGCATATTATTTACTGCTTGATTTCCTCCTGTTAGACCAACATTTACACTCACATTATTGGCCATTGCTGTATCTGCGGCCGCATTTGTGTAAGAATTTGTATTGGCGGTTGTTGATCTGTCAATTTGAGTTTCCGAAACAGCAAAACTAGTGCCAGCAGGGGAATTCGTATTGCCCGTAGTATTACTTGCATTCACATGACCAGATGCTTGATGGTCATGAGCAGGGAGTTGCGTAACGTTTAAAGTATTATTTTCTGTTCCTCCTATTTGCCCCAAACTACGATGAGTTAGTCCTGGGCCTGTACCAGGATGTATGGGACATCTCCCTCTTAGATCTGGCAGAGCAAATGTGGTTCTTCCATCACCACCGTAGGTAGTTCCTAGAATTGAAAATAGTGCTGAGTTTTGGCTAATAGCAAGTAATTGCCCGTTGCAGAATGCCCATCCTCTTGGCTCAAAATTTCCTGCAAACATCATAATTTGTCCGATTAACGGTTCCATAAAAAATGTATTAAATATTAAAAAAAAATGAAATTAACTTTTTATGCCTTGGGGCACAAATGAATTTTATGGTATAAACTCTTCTGGGATATTCTATAAAATTGGATCAAAGCATTTTGAAAAAATTATTATTATTTCAAAATCTTTCTAAAAATATAATAAATATTTCATTATTAGACTTTATTTTTTAAAATATTTTAAAAAAACACATTAAAGTCTTATCCAACTGGTCTGTTTTTTGTAAGTTGATTGTACTATTATTAACATACTTTCGACATATAATTACTAACTTCTTCGATACAATAAATGGCTAACAATTGTGATTCTATCGGCTATTTATACCTGCCTGTTCGAGCTAGAAACGACCCTGAAACAACTTTTCTAAGAACAAGTCTTTCTTGCCACAGAATTTTCACCCTCACAAGTACATTTTAAGTATGTTATCTATATTAATTGAATAATCATTTACCAAAATTGATAAACTTCTAGGTTATTCTTTTTCGTGTTTTAGATATTATGAAGACCTTAGAGAATCTTCTGGCAATAATGCCTCTTTTACTAACTTTAATGACAATAATTGTCTTTGAGCTTTATTCTATAAATCTGATTTTGATGCTTTAGGTTTTACAGCCGAATTCTTATATCTGAACTATTATCTTTTTAAACAAAAAAAGTAACAAAACACAAAAAAATAGAATACATATATAAAATCACCTTTATTCCTCATAAGGCCAATTCTCAGCATACCATCTCGTATAGAATGCAATAAAGTCATCTATATTCTTTTGATGTGTGATGGCTAATTCTTTATTAAACTTGGCCATGACTTTATTCATTTTTTGGTACATCAGCAGATTTTCTTTTACATAAGTCGCATTTATGATGGGGTTCTGTGGGTTTATGGAGGTGATCCATTGCAATTCCTCCCACATATTGTGCATGGCTGCTCGGTAAATTTCATTTCCTTTCTCTGTATCGCCTATGCGAAAACACAATGTGCCTAAACCAAACGCCAAGCGATTAAAGGGCAGCTCTTCATTTGGAAATAATTCTAGACAAGTTTCGATGGTTTTTTTGGCTTTTTCGATTTGGTTTTCTTCAATCAAAGCTTGAGCTAAATAGAAATAGTTTTTACGTAATATTTCTCTAGCATAAGACTTGTTTTCAGATTTTACATGAATCGATTCAGAATCAAAAGGTTTAAATGCCGTGTTTTTTACTAAATTCTCGTAAGCATTTTTGGTATCAACCAAACGGGGGTTTTTATTTTTAGCTATTCTTTGCAAAGGTACTAATTGGCTTACCATCCCCTTGTTCATTAAGTAAGGACTTAAACCTACTTTAAATTTATCGTCCTCTGTATTTGCAAAACAAATCGGGCGGTTGTTTATATTGTTTTCTATAATGTTATAAAGTACCATTTCGTTTAAACCGTAATATTTTTTAGGATATTTCCATATCAATGAAGACATCAGTTGGACATCATAAGATTTTGACGTTAAAGATGGAAAGGCAGAAGAATCGATTTTTAATTTAAACAAATTGCTTGGAACATAGTGGCGTTTTCTTCCATTTATAATCGCCAAGGTTTTGTCTGAATTCAGAAATTGTGTCAAATTTCCTATTTCCAAGGGTTTATCAGATTGGTTGTAGTAATAAATAAATCGTTCTACGCCATCCTGATATAAGTCTTTATCTAAATCGAATTCGACAGGCAGTGAGGCTTGTTGTGGACGCTTTAGGTTGGAGATATGGGATTCTATATTCAGCTGATTGAAATTTAAGACTCTAACGTCGGTTCTGTAGTCTTCGACTTGTTGCAAATACCAAAGAGGAAACGTCATGTTATCGCCATTGGTAATCAAAATAGCTTGTTCTGGACATGCATCAAGGTATGATTTTCCAAATCTGTAAGCAAAATCGTCTCCGCTGTTGTGATGGTTATCCCAACCTTTAGCCATCAATTGAAATGGCACCAAAGCAAAAACTATCAGACACACGATGACATGTACCTTTAATTTTGAAGTTACTTTTTTTACTAACAACATCAAGAAAGGGATAGACAATCCAATCCATATGGTAAACATGATAAAGGATCCTATAAAAATATAGTCTCTTTCTCGAATTGAAATACTTCTTGGCACAGGGTTAACGTAAATCGTGATGCCTAGTCCAAAAATTAAAAACAACAGACCTATGAGCCAAGCGTAGGTTTTGTGTTTAAGCAAAAATAAAAATCCAATTAGTCCCATTAAAAACGGGATGAAATAGTAGAAATCTGCAGATTTATTTGATTTATAGTATTCGGGAATGGCCTGGCTTTCTCCAACTCTATGCCTATCAATGGCATTTATACCGCTCATCCAATTTCCATTTGTCATAACACCTAAGCCATGAAGATCGTTTTGCCGACCAATAAAATTCCAATACAAATACCTTAAATTAAGCCAATAGACTTGGTAATTGTAAAAAAAGCTCAAGTTTTCAGAAAATGTCGGTTTAGTGTACGTCCAAAGGCTATCATTTATTTTATGTTTGATTGTTTCTCCTTTGATGGTTGTCCAAGTTTTGTACTTTTCTTTGTCTTTGGCATCAAACATTCGCGGAAAAAGCATTTTAAACTTGGCACTGTAATTAGCGTCTTTTAGATGGCCATCATCCGATATTATGTATTTTTTTTTCTCCGTATCGTAAGTATAAACAGGATCTGCATCTAGGTAAGGGGTTTCGTTGTCCAATTGTGCATTGTACACGGAGCCATACACAACTGGAATTTCTGCTATTCCAAAACGTTGCGCTTTGATGTAGTCCTTTAAACGCAATGGCGAGTTGATCTGTTCTGCCACCAAGGTATTAGAGTCTGCCGTTAAAAAAGGCATAACGTAAGAACTCGTGCCCAATAAGAAAAGGGCCAAAAAAAGACTAAAATGCTTTAAAATACCTTTGGCATACGGATAGGAAAATTTATAAATTAAAGCTAAAACAACCAACACAAACATAAAGAATGCTAAGGCACCAAAGTTGACATGAAAGCCTAAAGAATTGACAGCATAAATATCGATTTGAGCAGCTATTGAAATCATTCCACCAATCCATATATTCTGAAGAATCACAAAACATAACAAGCCAAGTCCTAATCCTATGACAAAGGTTTTGATATTCAGTTGGTATTTTTTTACCACAACAACCAATGCAAATGGCACTACTGTTGCCAATAGAATAATGTGTACCCCAACAGACAAGCCCAAAACCAAAAAGAATATGGCCATGAGTTTAGTTTCTGTTTTAGTTGTTTCAGCTCTATGCCATAACAGAATGGTGTACACTAAGACTGTGAACAAAGCAAAAGACATCGTATAAACCTCTGTTTCGATCGATGCGGTCCAAAACGAGGTTGAAAATGCTAAACTTAATGACGCCAGCAAACCACTTAAAATGGTGTAAAGTTCAACATGTCTAATTAACTGTTTTTGAAGTATTTGAAAACAAATAAAATAAGTGATTTTAAACACCATGACGACGGTGATGGCTCCAAAAAAAGCTGAAATCGCATTACTGATCAAAGCTGCATTTTCAGCAGAAAAAAAGGCCAAAACCATGCCTGAAAAAATAGTATAAAGTGGCGCGCCAGGAGCATGAGTGGCTTGAAAAGTAAAATTACTTGTTATAAACTCCGGGCTGTCCCAAAAATTAATCGAATCCGATATCCCTAAACAGTAAATTCCAAAGACAACTAGGAATAAAAAAGACTCTGTAACAAACTTTATGTTTTTCAGCAGATGCATTTTACTGGTTTTAATTTAAATTCTAAATATATAAGTATTAAATTGAATTGCACTGCTTTTTCAATAAAGACTGTTTTTAACTGAATTGAAGAGCATGGCGCACTAAAAATGACCCATTGTTTTTCGACTATGTCATACTTAAAAAAGCCATCTCTATGAGACGGCTTTTATTTTCTTGATCTAGCTAATAATCGCTAGAGAGGTTATTAATCCTTAATCACTTTCTGTGTATGTTGACCTTTATTGGTCGTGATTTCTACAAAATATACTCCTGATGTAAGTCCGCTCATATCTACCTGAGACCTTGTTGCACTTTGAACTTGTTGTCCTAAAGTGTTAAATACTTTAACCGTGCTTATCTCTGTTCCCGATGGTAAGTTAATGTTTAACTCACCTTGTACTGGGTTTGGATACAAGCTTATGCCGCTTA
>JAUIFC010000167.1 GCA_030429455.1 Bacteroidia bacterium
AAGTTGGTTCGAAAAAGGCTGAAGTGGTTTTGGTGATTTGATTTTCCAATTCGTCCAAATGGTAACCAATCGCCAATTTTGTAGCAATTTTTGCGATTGGATATCCTGTGGCTTTAGACGCCAATGCAGAAGAACGCGACACTCTTGGATTAATCTCGATAGCGACTATGTCTTCTTTGTCATCTGGGCTCACGGCAAACTGCACATTACAGCCTCCAGAGAAATTCCCAATACTTCTCATCATTTTGATGGCGAGGTCTCTCATTTTTTGATAAGTCGTATCGCTGAGCGTCATAGCAGGCGCCACTGTAATCGAATCTCCAGTGTGAATGCCCATTGGATCCATATTTTCGATGCTACAAATTATAGTGACATTATCGTTTCTGTCTCGTAAGAGTTCTAATTCGTATTCCTTCCATCCAATCAATGCTTTGTCGATGATAACTTCATGAATTGGGGAAGCTTCTAATCCTCTGGTTAATAGCTCGTCAAAATCTTTTTCATGGTAAACGATTGAGGCTCCCAAACCGCCTAATGTGTAAGATGCTCTAATGACCAAAGGGAAACCAAATTCCTGTGCAACTTCTTTACCTTTTAAAAAGGAAGTGACCGTTTTGGATGGCGCAACACCTACACCTATATCTATCATGAGTTGTCTGAATTCTTCTCTATCTTCAGTGATGTTTATGGCATTTATATCCACGCCAATCATTTTGACATTATGATCTTCCCATATGCCTTTTTTGTCGGCTTCAATACAAAGGTTAAGGGCGGTTTGTCCACCCATTGTAGGAAGTACAGCGTCGATTTGAGGATGTGCTTGAAGTATTTCTTTTATAGATTTGGTAGTAAGTGGTTTGAGGTATACATGATCTGCCATGCTTGGGTCAGTCATGATAGTTGCTGGATTGGAATTGATAAGAATTGTTTCAATTCCTTCTTCTCTTAAAGATCTAAGTGATTGTGAACCAGAGTAATCAAATTCGCAAGCTTGTCCAATGATGATAGGTCCTGAGCCTATAATTAAAATGCTTTTTAAATGCTTGTGTTTTGGCATTGTGTCGTATTTTTCTAAAAAAATTATAAAAAAAAAGTGTTACATAAAAGTAACACTTTTTAAAATTATAATATGATTAAATTCATTGAATTATCTTCTTCTCATGCTCATTTCTGATGACACACTCAATTTTTTTCTTCCTTTCGCTCTTCTTCTTTTTAAGACTTTTCTGCCGTTTGCAGAAGCCATTCTTTCTCTAAAGCCGTGCTTGTTCTTTCTCTTACGTTTTGACGGTTGAAATGTTCTTTTCATCAGTTTTAATCTTGAAAATTATATACCTAAATTTTTCGAGGTGCAAATATACAAACTCTTTTTTGTTTTGCAACAAATATTTTAATTCATTTTGTAAATTTGCAAATTCTAATAAAAAATCATGTTTAATAAAATTATAAAGCTTGTTCTTGCAGTACTCGTTTTCGTATTTGCTATTTATCAATTTGTTATAGGAAATATTGGTAACGGTATTTTTTCTATTCTTTTAAGTGGAATTTTTGTTTTTCTTTATTTTAAAAACGAATTTATTCTCCTTGCCTTTTTAAGAATGAGAAAACAGGATTTTGAAGGAACCAAGAAATGGTTGTCTAAAATAAAAAATCCAGAATCTGCACTGACAAAGAAACAACAGGGCTATTTTAATTACATGCATGGTTTATTATTGTCCCAAACAAACCTTACTAAAGCAGAAAAATATTTCAGAACTGCTATCCGATTAGGTTTGTCCATGAAGCATGATTTAGCTTTAGCTAAGCTTAATTTAGCGGGAATAGCAATGACGAAAAGAAGAAAAAGAGAAGCCCAAACACTGCTAAAGGAAGCCAAAGAATTGGACAAACACAATATGTTAGGCGACCAGATCAAAACCATGAAACAACAGATGAAGAGATTCTAGTTGGTTTTGTTTGTTAGGTTTCCGTTTATTCTTTAGTTTTTTGTTATCATTAGTGTTTCTTCAACTCAAGAAACTGATGAGCTATTGTCGAAAATTTATTTTTCAAAATCTCTTATTTTCAGACTATTAGATTAACGTATCCCTTCTAGCCACTTTTTGAACTCCCCTACTTTTTCTCTGCTCACAATGATGTCTTTTTCTACAGAAATGGTAGTAATGACTTTTAATCGGCTGTTGGAATACACCAAGACGTCTTTAATCGCATTGAGGTTCAGAATGTATGTTCTGTTGGTTCTAAAGAAGAGTTGAGCGTCTAAAACCGAGGTTAAATCTTCTAATTTGTAATCCAGAATATACCTTTTTCCTGCGTTGGTCATCAAAAAAACGGTTCTTCCTTCGGCATAAAACAAGGCGATTTCTTCTGTTTTTATGGAATGAATATGACTTCCTACCTTGACTAAAAAACGTTCTTTTAGCCTTTGCTTGTCGTAAACTGCTTCTAGATTTTCAATGCGTGTAGGTTCGGAAAGAATGGTTTTCAACTCTGAAAGTTTACTCATGGCATTCGAAACTTCCATAAATGTAATTGGTTTGAGAATATAACTTATGCTATTAAATTTAAAAGCGTCTATGGCATATTCGTCGAAAGCAGTGGTGAAAATAATGGGTTTTTCAATTTTGATTTGTCTGAATATTTCAAAACTTAAACCATCTGTTAGCTGAATGTCGAAAAAAGCAACATCGTAATTTGTCTTGTTATCGGAAAACCATTCAACGGCATCTTTTATCGATGTTTTATGTGCAAGGATTTGAACGTTAGGATTCCACTTTTTTAAGTAGCGTTCTAGTTTTTCGGCTGCTAATATTTCATCTTCGATGATTACAATGTTCATGCTAAAACGAGTTTTGGTATTTCGATTGTTCTTTTATTGTCATTCTCATTGATGCAAATAGTTTGATCAGAGTAAATGGCGTATTGGTGTTGAAGGCTTTCAAACTGATTAATATCTAATTGAATTGTGATTTTGTCATTTGGAATATAAGAAAAAATAAGCTTGCTGTTGTCATCATAAATGGAAACCTTCACGGGTTTTTCTAACGGGATTGATGTTCTGGAGATAAGCTCTAAAACGGCCATTACAGTTCCAGGAACCATTAAAAACTCGGATGAAACCTTAGTTTCTATGCTTACGTTTCTTAAAGGCAATCCATTAATCAGCTCAATTAAGTCTTTGGCAATATTCAATTCGTCGTAAATACTTACAAGTTGTTTTTCTTTTTTATTCAATATGTACCTGTATAACACGGACAAGTGGTCTATAAAAAATTCTACCTGCTCTTTGTCTTTTTCGATAAGAACCAATAACTCTTCTAAACTGTCAAAAAACAAATCGGGGTTTATTTCTCTTTTAAATTTTAGAAATTCTTCTTCAATATTTTTTTTAATCAACTTTTCGTGCTGTAGTTTTTTACTATTTATTTTATGAAGGTATTCGTTTGACACAAAAAGAGATACGTAAATTATACATATGACAACAAAAATGCTATTGAACACAAGAAGTTCTTCAGAATTTATGGAATAGCCTTCGACAAACTTATAAAACAAATACATGAAAAGGCTTACAATCAAAATGCAGGTTACTACGGAAATGAATATTTGTGTGGCAATTTGAATCGTGGGATTTGTTGTTCCAGATTTTCTGTTTAAAGCAACTAAAATAATCCGAATAGATTCTTGAATGCAGTAGTTCAAACCGATGAATACGTACAATTCTTCGCCTAAAAATTGCTCTTGAATTTGGGAAATATTGTTATTGATCAATAATACCAAAAGGTACACGATTATTCCACTAAAAATCGGGCTAAATACCCTAAACAAAGGTTGATGGATAAAGAGCTTCTTCATGATATAATCGGGATTTTAACCTTAAACTTATCATTTTTTTCAATTAAGATTTCTTTGCCTTCAATTAGTTTGTACCTAGAATTTATGTTATCCAGGCCAATTTTATGGGAGTGAACTTTGGACGTCTTTTTGTTAATGGTGTTGGTTACAGAAATATAGTTGCCCTCTTTTTTAATTTCAATTTTAAGTGGATTGTTAATGTCCAATAGGTTATGTTTTACAGCATTTTCTACAAGCATTTGAAGGGCTAAAGGCGGTATTTTGGTTTGGCCGATTTGTCCTGGTAATTCCACATGGCATTCAAATGCGTCTTGAAAACGTGTTTGTACTAAAAACAAATACGAGTTTACAAAATCCAACTCTTTTTCAAGGCTGACTAGCTTTACTTTATAGCTGTCCAATGTATATTGATAAAGCTTCGCTAACCTTCTGATAAACAAGCTTGCTGTAGAAACATCCTTGTAAATTAGCGAAGAAATCGAATTTAAACTGTTGAATAGAAAATGCGGACTTAGTTGTGATTTTAAAGCACTTAATTGCAGTTCGATTTGTTTTCTTTTTTGTTTTACCGATTCAATTTGAAATGTTGTATAAGCGCTATAAGAGTAAAATGCAAAATAAAAAATCTCATAAAGGAGGATGGTTATGAAAATTAATATTGCAATTTTTATCAGCACATCATTGTAAAATACGTTGAAGTTTTCAATTCCTTGATAAGGGATGCTGAACGTGTACACAACGGCATAAACTATACTGTAACAGATGACAAAGTGACCTAAAATACCTAGCGCAAATCGCAATCCTGTATTTTGAAGAAAAGTAACATAATTGTCTAAGAGTTTGGCAGAATAGAATAAAAAATAACTCAATGCGACGCCTATAAATGAGCCTAATATATATAAGTTATAATTGGGGTAAAATACTGTTTCTGTTTCTTGTTCAAAAACAAAATAGGTAATACTAAGACCTAGAACAATGCCGAAAATTATAGTGATAATCTGTTTTTGCATGAAAGAGGTTTGGTCAGATTGTAGTCTTATTTTCATAGTCCTAAGGTAATCTAATCTAAAGATATAGACTAGATTACCTCAGGTTTTTTTAGTAGATTCCTTTTATAGTTTTTCCATAATAAGTTTCGCTATCGATGCTCTTTGCAGCTTTCATAAACGCTTCTTTTAAAGCAGTGGAACCATTTTTTACTCTGCTGGCGTAGTTTTCAAAAGATTCTGAAAGATAATGGTCAGAGTCTATCGTATTTGTTATGCTTTCTAGGATTTTAATAACTTGATTTTCATTAAGTTCATCGTTTCTAGATAATTTTTTGTATATCACAGAAGCGTAATGGTCACTGTTTACATTGTCCTCAATAACACTTAGAAGTTTGTTTAAACTCTCGTTGTCAATATTATTTAGTAGCGATTTATTAATTACCTCACTTACATAATAATCGGAATCTATATTGCCAATGCTCGAAACGAATCTGTCATAATTCTCGGAGGTTAGGTCGTTGCTTTTTAGTGCTTTAGACAAGACTTCTGCGGCATAATAATCAGAATCGATGTCTTTAGACAAACTCAACAGTAAACTCACGTTTTTGGAATTCATTTCCCTTGTTTTCATTATGGCCATAAGAACTTCAGCTTTATAATAATCAGATTCAATGTCTTCGGAGATTTCCAATAGGCTTGTCATTTGAGCATCGCTTATAGATTTGTCTTTAATTACAGAAGTCACAATACTGGCTTTATAATAGTCAGATTCAATTTCGTCGCCAACAGATTGGATGGTAGAAACCAATTCTTGGTTATTTAGATTTTTCTTTAATAATAAGGTGAAGTAAGTCTCTTTGACATAATCCGATTCAAGATTTTTTATTTCGTTTAAAACGCCTTTAGCACCGCCTTTGGTATAGAATCGGTTTACACGAGATTTGGCTGCTATTGTTGTGCTTCTCACCAAATCTGGTAATATTTCAGCAAGCCATTGTTTGCCTTCAGGATCAAAGCCTACTTCTTTTCTTCCTATAAAATATTTTTTAACAAGTCTGTCGCCTTCTGCTTCGATAAGTATGCGGCGTTTTTTTCCAAAGCGAGATTTCTTGATTTCTAGAAAGCCATTTCTGGATATGGCCACAATTTCTTTGTCGTCGTCGGATAAGGTGATTTCGCCTTCGTATTCAATCTTAAATTCATTGGTCATGTTTTTGATCTTGATAACTCTTTTCGAATTTCCGTTTATCGAGACATGAGCAATATCTTCGGTGACATTCTCTTGACTTTGAGAATGTATTGGCATCAGCAAAAATGCAATAAGTAGAAAAGCTGATTTTAAAGTGTTGAGTGTAAATTTTGATTTCATTGTATTTGATTTTTTGGTGTTGATGGGTCAAAAGTAGAATAGGGATAAGCTTTTAAAAAGCGAATTGTAGTGAACTGTGAACTTAATGTAGTGAATTGTTGAATTTGTTTTTTATGTAAAAAATCTCTTTGTATCACATCTTTTATGAACCTAAGAACATTACTGATTTTCCTTGATTTCATAGTCTATAATTAAAGAAGGTACAAATCCGTTGGTTTTATAATCTGAATGTTCCGTAGTTTATGCTAAATACCATTATCGGATTTTAGCGTATAACGAGGTGTTGTTGAAGGATACAATTCTAAACGTTGAGCTTTGGAATTAAATGATTCAATCATAAACATATTTGGCATAAGTTGAATAAGAACTTGAATGAGAGAAACAGATTGTTCAAGAAAGGGTAAATAAAAAAGCTCCTGATTAGGAGCTCTTTAAATGGTGGTTGGTTTAAATAAACGGTCTTTTGCTATCGAATTATAGCTTGCAAATGGTTTTGTTTTCTTCTTTTTTCTTTACCGTTGCTAGAAATTCATCGATATCAGTTCTCTCTTCAGCAAGGTTTTGCGCTTCAAGTGCGGCCGATTCTGCTTGCCAATAATCTGCTGTTTCATTAAAGGTGTTACTGAAGGCGTCCCAGTAAACCCATTCACTAAGATTCTTTGTTTCAGTTTTTGGGTGTTCTATGTTTACATTGTTAAAAGGTAAAACTCCTAATGCGAAAATTAATGCTATTTTAATCATGGTTTTTGGTTTTTAGGGTTATTGATGGTTCAAAAGTAATGGAGGAGTTTGCGTTGTGAAAACCAATTGTACTGAACTGTAGCCTTTATGTCATGAATTGTATTTTTTTTGAATTGACGCTTTTTTTTGCTTTTGATTCTTTTGCTGCTGTTGCTGCTATTGCTGCTATTGATGCTATTGATTCTTTTGATTCTCTTGTTACTTTTGTTAGTGTGGTGAAATTGTGCTTCAAGGTGAAACTGCTTTCGAATCTTTGATTTTTTAAAAAGTATGAGGTTGCTAAACCGTAAAATGCCTAACAGTTCATTTTCTGTTTAAATTCGGTTTATGCGAAAGGTTGTTAAGAAGCAGATGAACTACTTTTATTTGGGTGTCAAAAGTTGTAAGCTGTTTCTACTTTAACTTCTTCAAGCACCAATGCATTTTGCATGGTTGAAATACCATCTACTGTGGAAAGTTTGTCGTTTATAAATTTATGGAGTTCAGCGACATTTTCGACGACAACTTTGAGTAAAAAGTCATAGGTGCCTGAGACTTTGTAGCATTCCATGACTTCGTCCATATCTTGAATACGAATTCTGAAATTATCCGCCAAAGTCTTGCTGTGTTGGGCTAAACTGATTTGACAATAGGCCATGATATGTTTTCCAACTTTGGCTCTATCGACTAAAGCGACATAAGAGGTTATGATGCCTTTTTGCTCTAGTTTTTTTATTCTTTCATAAGTTGGAGTAAGTGATAGATTGACACTATTTGCAATTTCTTTGGTTTGAAGTTTTGCATTTTGCTGCAATTGCATAAGGATGTCTTTGTCGATATGATCCATGGAAGAAATATTTTCTTTTAACTTAATATTAAGATTACCTAAAAAGGATTAATTACTGTAATAACACAATATACAGCAAAAATAACTAATTTATTATTTATATAAAGTAATAATAATTACATATTGTAAATTTGCCAATAAAAACCACTGTAATGACAACCCGAGATATTTCTAACAGGCTAGACGATGTGTTTAAAAGAATCGTTGAAGAAAATAAAAATATAATAGGTTATCCCCTTTCTAAAGATTTTGACTATTCTTCTTTATATCATTTTTTGGACTACCCTATTAATAATGTTGGCGATCCTTTTGAACAAGGGACTGGAAAAATTCAAACGCACACCTTGGAGCGAGAAATAATCGATTTTTTTGCAAAATTATTTAGAGCAAATCCAAAAAATTATTGGGGTTATGTGACCAATGGCGGTTCTGAAAGTAATTTGTATGGATTGTATTTGGCAAGAGAACTATATCCCAATGCCATGGTGTATTTCTCGGAGTCCACACATTATAGTGTAAAGAAAAATATTCACCTTCTTAATATTCCAAACATTACAATCAGATCTCAGGACAATGGAGAAATAGACTACGATGATTTAAAAACCACCTTACAATTTAACCGTCATAAGCCTGCGATAATCTTAGCCAATTTTGGTACAACCATGAAAGAAGCAAAAGATGACATCGCTAAAATAAAAGGTATTTTGAGGTATTTGGCTATTCAAGACCATTATATCCATTGCGATGGAGCATTGGCAGCAGCTTTTGGCAATTTTATAGA
>JAUIFC010000168.1 GCA_030429455.1 Bacteroidia bacterium
GTTTTTTTCCCAGCCTTTAAAGCTGATGGTTTTAAAGGATTCAAAGTCTGTTTCTTTGTCGTAGTCGCTTTTTACTTGAGCGAAAGACATCAAACAACTGAATGCTAAGAGAAGTGTGAATTTTAGAGTTTTCATTTGTATTTGATTTATGAATTAAATTTACGGATTAGATTTCTTTTTACCTAATAAAAATCCAAGATAAAAAGGCAACCCAAATAGGACAAGTACCAGCAGAATGACATAAATGATGATATTCCTAATCATTTTAGATATACCATCGAAAGCATTTTCGATACTAGTTTCGACCAATTCGTCGGCTTTTTGGGTGATGGCTTCTCTCTCTCTTTTGATTATTGAGTCTAGAACAGCTCTTTCTCTCATCAACATTTCGTCTACTCGATTGATATTTTCAGAAATATCTTCCATCGAATGTCTTATTTCGTCGTTTAAATTTTCAAAGAAAGGACTAAAGTTATTTCTAAATTGAATAATCGCTTTTTCGAGTTCTTCAGGAGAGTTTTCAGCTATGACGAGTAGCCTTTCAAATTGTGCTTCAATCTCATCAAACTTTTTTTGAACGTCTAAAGAATCGATGCCTTTTTCTCTGAGCATCAACTCTGTTCGCCAAGAAAATTGTTTGCCTGTCGCATCAGAAAGGTACCCGAATCTATTACTGGCGTCGGCAACGACTTCCGATAACGATCCAACGGTTTGATAGGCAAGGCTATCAGGAATTTTTTTAAAATCCAAATAGGCCGATCTTATGCTTTTGTGTTGAAATTTTTGCTGAGCAGATAGCGGCGTAGATGTAGCGTATTGTTCAACAAATGCTTTGGTCGCTATAAAGTCCTTTTCGTTTAAAACGCTGGAGGCTATCTTTTCAATTTCAGCAATATTTATATCAATCGCAGCTATGGCAATGTGTTTGGAATTGCCAAAAAAGTCTTTTGCAGCTTCGCTTTCAATGCCATATTTAATCTTTAAGAAATACGACCAAGTGTCTAATAGTGCAATTTTAGGTTCAGTTTGAAAACTTAGGCGCCCTAATTCTTTTGAGGTATAGATTTTCCACCGTAAGGTGTTTATTTGAACATCCATGTTGTCAAACTCCAAAATACCAATGCTATCTGCTGCATTTTCGACACGATCCATGGCTTCTCTGGCAAAAGCTTGCGTTAGAATTCTGGTATTCAAATCGACTTTTGCCAGTGGAGTTTGGGCACTTTCAATTTTAAGAAGTGAGCATGATGTTAAGCCTAACACTGCACCCAGAATAAGAATACATTTAATGCTCAAAACTCTATAATTCCTTAAGACGCTGTTGAATTTCATTTTTAAAATAGTTTACACATTGGTATATTTTGAAAAGCGATGTTAACAGAACTAAAGTAATAAAAAAAGAACAACATTTACTTCGGTTATTGTTGTTTTATTTTTTGCCATGCCATGCTTTTATTTAATTTCTAATTAGTACGTTTTGTCAAATCCATCCATGAATGAAATCTTACACACTTGAGATACTTTTATGACTTTTACAGGATAGCCAAAGTTCTTATCGTTAATTGGCGTTCCCCAATGCCATGTGAATATGATTGTATCTCCAATAGATGTCAAACCTTTTATTTCCATAAATTTACAATATTCCGTTGTAGGTGTGTCTTGACAATAGCACCGCTCATTTTCTTCTGTTCTGAATGGAGGAAGTTCTTTCCCAACTCTTACAAATATCAACCTTTTCGATGAAAAATTAAATAAATCAACGGCGTTTAGGGATGTGGATGCATATTTCAGCTCGTAAGTCAAGAACCTCAAATCAAAATCCACTGAACTTTTGTTTGAATTCTAATTATAATTGAATTTACGCTTCAATTTACCTCAAAACTCAACTCAATCCTCATGAACAACTGACTAAAGTCATGCTGAATGATTTGTAAAATGACTATCTTTGTACAATAACCAATTTTTGAAAGATAACCGCGTCTTTTGGCATCCTAAGTTGCAGTGATGATAAAAAAGTGGTGTGTTATTAGCTATCTGTGCTAGTTGGCATACATTTGAAGAAAAATAGTAATGAAAAAAATAACTATAATTGGACTTCTAATTTCATTTAATGTGTTTTCACAAGATATGGATATTTCAACATTGAAAAAATTAAAGCAAAATTTGACCTCTGAAATTAATGCACTAAACGACTCTTTACAAAATATCGACTTTCAAATAGCTTTGTTGAATTCAAAAAAGATTAAGGAAATGGCTGCTGACTCTTCTTTAACTTCTCATGCAAAGAAAGGAGCTTACATAAAAAATTCTCCCAAATTAACAGGTGAGATAATAGTCAAACTAACTGAAAAAAAACAAGTAATGTTGTTAGACTATTATGATGGGTATTTTGGAATCTGTACAGATTCTATCTGTGGTTATATGAGTGACTTGTGGATTGAAAAAAACCAAAAAGTAAATGAATTCCTTAAAATTAAAGAAGAGGAACAAGAGGAATTAAAAAGGCTTGAAAACGAACACAAACTTAAAATAAAGAAAGCTGAATACGTAAAATTAGAAAAGAAATACATTAAAAAGTATGGGCAAAAAACTTATGATAAACTAAAACAAGGATATTACTGGATAGGCATGAATAAAGAGATGGCAACTATCTCACTTGGAAGTCCAGATTATATAAATAGGTCAGTTGGTTCCTGGGGTGTACATGAACAATGGGTCTACAATGGAATTTATTTATATTTTCAAAACGCTAAGCTAACATCATACCAAAATTAAAAAACGATTTGCACAACAACTAAGTTTTCCCCGATACACATCGAGAAAGGCTGTTGTGTCCGCAGAACAGCCTGTCCGCTCTTTTTGGCTGAAACAATAAAAATTGTGTTGAATTCTTCTTCAGGCTTAGGACTGGCTTAACCTGTTCGATTCAGCTAAAAGTGTGTAAAAAATTCCTTTTGGGGATATCGATTTAGAGGTTGGATTTTTTTTAGCTTATTTTGAAGATATTTTTGTCTTTTAGCGTATTTGCCGGTTGATCGTTCTCAATTTTTTTAATTGTATCATTTATAGTGTTTTTAATTCATCCAATACACCTTATTTTAAGCATTCAGCGAGCCTTAATTCCCAAAATATCATATTCTAAAAATAATGTTAAAGCAGTTTTTAAGCATCAGAAGTCCTGTTTTGTTAAACAAAAAATTGTTCCCTGTCTGTTTATTGTTTCGATTTTTATGTAGTCTGAGACAGACTGCCGTTGGCTGTAATATGTGAAAAGATTTAAATAGAATAATTTGCATTAAATAAATATGTAAATTTGACAAAATCATAATTATGGATTTACAAACTAGAAAACTGAATTTAATATCATATCTGGCTCAATTACAAGATGAAAAATTCATTGATAGAATAGAAAAGTTTATCTTAAGACAACAAGAATCCAATACTGATTTTGAACCTTTCACTGTAAATGAATTAATTGACAGAATTCAACAATCTGAGAATGACTTTAAAATCGGAAAATTTAAATCTCAGGAAGAATTGGAAAAATTATCAGCAAACTGGTAATAAATGAAAATAGTTTGGACTGACTTTGCAGTTGAGAATCTTAAAGACATTTTTGATTATTATTCCAATAAAGCATCTAAACGAACTGCGCATAAAATTCGTAAACAAATTCTAAACTCTACAAAGCAGTTAATAAAGAATCCTGAATCTGGTCAAATTGAATTTAATCTAGAAATCCTAAATCAAAATCATAGATATTTGGTTAGTGGAAACTATAAAATCATTTACCGACTAAATGGAAATGAAATAATTATAAATGACGTTTTTGACACCAGACAGAACCCAGTTAAAATGAATGATAAAAATCGAAATAAAAAATAAATACTACCGCCAACAACTAAGATTTCCCCAATTTGCATCTTGCCAAGCTGTTGCATCCGCAGAACAACCAATCCTACCTTTATAGTGGAAACAACAAAAGATTGAGTAATCAAAGTCAAGTTCATTACATAAATCCAACACTACATAATCTAGACCTTTTATGCATTTTATGATGTTTTATGTGTTATCATCCTTGATATTTCCAAATTGCTGACTAACGATTTTAATTAAAAAAGGCTGTCTAAACCATCAGATTAATGCCATTAATCGGTTCTAGACAGCCTTTTTGATTCTTGAATCAGTGTGCTACTCTTTTAGAAATTTTGCGGTATATATTTGGTTGTTCGTTTTAGCTTGAATGATATATAGACCAGTATTTAGGTGTTCCACAGAGATGTTATAATGTTCAGTGGAGTTCACAGTTGTTTTGAGGACAATTTTGTCGATTAGTATCCCCATCATATTATAAATGTATACTTCAGAATTTGGTTCTAATTCTTTCTCATCCAATGTGATAAAAATAGTATGTGTGGCTGGGTTAGGGTACAGGCTTAGTTTTTGATCATTTAAACTAAATGCTGGTTCCTTATGGGATGTATTCTGACTTGCAAAAGACTTCAGCGCCGGTTGACCAATGGCAAGAAAGGCCACTTGTTCAGTCGTATGTTTACGTTCGGAGTCTTTAATTTGATCTTCTGCAAAACTTAAGACTAGCTCACTTGATGCCAAAGGATTATTTCCAAATAAAACAGGAAAACCACCATCATTACCATCCATGCCTGATGCACTTAAAACGGCAAAATCAACATGTTCGATATCCGTAAGGTTTAGGCTATAACCAGTTGATGAGTTCGACAATCCTCTTACAAAGTCGTTGCTTATTCCAGTTTGAATCGTTATACCATTAAGATTTGTGACTCCTGATTCCATAACGATATATCCTATAGTTTCGTCTGCTCTGGTATGACTAATGTCCTCAGCGACATGTTTTCCTGCTGCAAAACTTGAGCTACTTGGCGGAGATAGCTTACTGGTTGAAGTACTTGACCAAAACACACTCCATGCATCGTTATTGGACATTACTTGGCCAATTACGACAGGATTCATATAACTGTTTTGGTAGTTTCTTGGTTCTCTGACCCAATTTCCTTTGCGAGCTGTAACCGATGTGTTGGCTAAAACTGCTTCCATCGTTATGCCATGCTCTAGGTCGTTATAAACCCCTTCTTCAACAACAAAATAGTAGACCTTCGAAGGATTGATGGATGTTGCTGAAGGAGATTCAAGTTTAATTTCAAAACCTGAAGAATTAGAATTTTGAATACGAGTAGAAACGGTTGCATCATTTTGATGGACTATGACAGGTGTTGCTACAATCACCGGATTGCTAAAGGCTTCAGTGAATGTAATGCTTTGCCAGTTGGTATCTATATTTTCAAGAATGCCATATTCCACAGTAGGGAAGTTGATAGAGGGTTGCTGACCATCAAAAATTAAATAGGCCACTTGTTCATGTGTATGATTTCGCTCTGTGTCCTTTTCGACATCTTCTTCGAATGCCAAGACCGCGCCCGTTTCTGTTAGTGGATTGTCGCCAAATAAAACAGGCCATCCACCATTTGCACCATCTATGGCTGCGGCAGATAGGATTGCTGTTTGTGGATTAAGAAGACCTGAAAAACCATAGGTATAACCTTGAGTGCTGTTTGTCGTTCCTTTTACAATATCATCACCTAATCCTACAAGAAAATTAGTGCCGTTTAGATTCCCATTTCCAGCTTCAAAAACAACATAACCAATAGTTTCATCGGCTCTATTTCCTGTGGCTTCACTGATGTTTTTACCACAAGCTAAACTAGTAGAAGAGGGTGGATTTAATCTAGAATTTGCTTCCGAAGCCCAAAAAACAGACCAATCGTTGTCATTTGTACTCATTACTTGACCTAATACCACAGGATTTGAATAGCTGTTCTGATATGCTCTTGGTTCCAATATCCAGTTGCTAGATTTAGCAGTTTCTGTTGAAATGGTTTTTACAGCCTCTAAGGTGATACCATCATTGGTTTGGGTGTAAACGCCTTCTTCAATAACAAAATAATGCACAGTATAGCTAGAAACCGCTGTTTGGCCAGCACCTTGAATTTTTAAATCAAAACTAGTCGCGCCAGCATTTTTAATTCTTGTCACTACAGGGGTCAAGTTGGAAGAAGACAGTTGAACACTCGCAATGACAACTGGTGATTGGTATGTGTTCGATAGGTTTACCGTTTGCCATGTTTCCGTTACTGCATCTATCACACCATGTTCAAAAGTGAGGTCGGCAGGTTCTGTCCAATCGATAATGACAGATGTTTGCGCAGTGCAACCATGACTATCGGTAACGACAATTGTATAAGTGTCTGCGGATAAATCGAATAAATCTTCGCTTGTTTCACCGTTGGACCAAGCAAAAGTATAAGGTGGTGTTCCACCGGAGACTGTCAAATCTATAGCACCCAAGTTTTGACCAATGGCGTTAGTTTTACTAATGTCCAAAACCATAGCTTCTGGAAACAAGATTTGTACACTAGAATTTCCACTACAACCTTGATTATCAATAGTATTTACTGTGTAATCCCCGGATTGATTTATCACAATGCTCTGAGAAGTTTCTCCTGTTGACCAGTTATAACTAGCGAATCCTGATCCGGCATCAAGTGTTAAGGTGCCATCATTACAAAGTGTAGATTGTCCAGAAACTACAATTGTAGGATTGCAAGTTGGGCCTTGCGCATACTCAAAAGCTCCAATATCCCAACCTGAACCAGAAGGACGAGGATTTCCATCAAAATCGGTATTTATAAATGAAGAAATCCCTTGATCAATAGCAGGTGAGCTTGGGTTTAACCGAAAGTCTAGATTTACTGCGTTTAAAAATTGGGGATTCCCTTGAATATCGTCACCAGAATTAATTCTATTTTGATCTTGAGTTCCTAAATCTCCAAACAATAGATTATTACTAACATTCCAACCATTTGCTCCTGCTTGGTCGTCCACCTGATAGGCGTTATTACCAGAAAAAATGTTGTTGTGAATATAAATATTTGACAAAAATGGACTACTGTTCGTAATGCCACCCCACCAATTGATATTAGCCGAATTGTTGAAAAAGGTATTGTTATAAATATATATGTTCTGAATGGGTTCGGGTCCAGAGTGAGAACTTTCGTCAAAAAATTGAATTCCACCACGTTTGTTATTATAAATCAAATTGTTGTATATCCAAACATCTTCTAATAATCCTCCTTTTTCTGAACAAATATTTATTCCAAAATGTTTTGAGTCGTAAACGGTATTTCCATAGATCTCAATATTATGGGTATGCAATTCGTAAGCATCGATGTATATTCCTGCTCGATCGGTTGGTGTATTCCAAATTACATTCTGGTATACTTTACCATAAGAGGATCCATTTTTTACATCTATGCCTTCACCACCAACGCCAGCTTCGGAAGTGTCGTGAACACTGTTGTAAGCGATTTCAAAATTTGATGTGCCATCGACCGAAATACATTCCTGACGACCACCATTAACAGCAAACTCTACTTCATTATTGTATATGTAAATGTTTGAACAGTTCTTGAACGACGCAATGCCAGAGTGGTAAGTGTTATAGGTGTAGCAGCCTTCGAAAGTGATATGGTCCGATTCATGTGCCAAAATACCAAAAGCATTGGAATTTTGAACCGTGAATCCACTGACTTCAACATGACTCTTGTCATACGCGCCTATCAAACCACTAAAGTATGCCCATGCACTGTTCTTAGACACGTTAATGCCTGTGCCATCGATTATTACGTTAAGTTCGTCTCCTGGATAGGCCGACAATTTCACAGGATTTCCAGCAGTTCCTGAATTCGTAATGCTAACTTCTTCGTTATAAGTTCCAGCTTTCACAAATACAACGTCTCCAGCACCAGCCATATCCACACCTTTTTGAATGCTCAGAAATGGATGTGCTTCTGTTCCTGGATTGTTATTGTCTCCGTTTTTTGCCACGTAGTAAGTGGTCTGACTGTGAAGAAAATTCATCATGACCATCATGATAAATAAAATAGTAGTTCTTTTCATTGTTTGATTTGTTATGGTTATTAATAAGGTTTACCAAATTTAAACAGGCTTGCATTTAACTCTACTAGAAATCAGCGTGAATATGTACTGATTCAGAAATCAGAACGTATTAATTTGTGAAGACATCAAGCAATCGGCATGTAAAAATGAAATGATTAAACTGTTATTTCTCCAGCGTTTTTAATAAAAAATGAAGGGGTAACGCCTGTAAATTTTTTAAAAGAATTGTTAAAGGCAGATTTAGAATTAAAACCAACCATGCCTGCAACGCTTTCGATGGTTAAGTGGCGATGTTTTGCATCGAGAAGAAGCTCTCGTGCTTCTTTAATGCGGTATTCGTTCAGGTAAGATGAAAAATTCTGTTTGAGCACTTCGTTGATGACTTGCGAAATGTACCTTTTGTTGGTGTTTAAATCTGAAGCAACCATTTCTATAGTCAAATCCGACTTTAAAAACAGTTTATCATTTTCCATTAACTTGGAGAGTTTCCTTAGGATTTTATGTTTTTC
>JAUIFC010000169.1 GCA_030429455.1 Bacteroidia bacterium
ACAAAACAATTCGGCTTACAACTTTACATTAGAGCATTTTGAAGGACAAGACCTGAAATTTAAAATAAGTTCCAACCAAATTAAATTTGATCCTGATTCGTTAAGGTACACCTTAAAGCCTTATACAAAACGAATTATCACTGAGAGAGAAGATATTTTAATTCAAAAAAAATCTTTTGACACCGTCTTACCCTTTGAATTAGAGGAATTGGCTCCAACCATTTATGAATCCGAAACCAAAAATTATTTCGAGCTCTTAGAATTTATTGAAGAGGAAAAAAAGAAAGGTTCGCCGTATATGAATATTTATTTAATTGATAAATACAAACGTTGGAGTATTCCTGTATCTACTTTTATACTTACCATCATAGCAGTTGCAGTTTCTTCTTTCAAAAAACGAGGTGGCATGGGTGCAAATTTAGCCATTGGGATCGTTATTGCGTTTTCTTATGTATTCTTAGATAAAGTTTTTGGAACGGTTGCTGAAAAATCGAATTTCTCGCCATTCCTTGCCGTTTGGCTATCTAACATCGTTTTTGGAATTCTTGCTATTATTCTTTTACAGAAAGCAAAACGGTAGTTTTATTTGTAAAATAAATTTTAGAGATTTCATTGAAGAGTACAAACGAGATTTTCCTTGGATTAAATTATTTATATGTAATAAAGAAAAGTAAATTCTAATCTTCAAATCGTTTTAAATCTGTGGCCTTAAATGTCCATTCTGGTGTAATTAGAGTTTCGCCAAAATCCAATGCATACCAAGGGTTTAAAGTATCATTCCTTTTATTTAATAGAATATGAATTTCTTGTGCAGGCATGAAAGACTGAGAAACCATAAATACCTTCTCCCCTTTTTCATTTTTTGCCATATCCATGACTGTTATGGCATGTCCATATGGATTTCCAGACTGAATAAACACATCACCAATTTGCATATTTTGAATAGCAACAGATTTCATTTCCTTTCTTAATGATCTGGTATTGGCATAAGCAAAAATGTAATTCATATATCTGCGAAAAGTGTTGTATGTTCTATCTTGCTTTGCATAATCTGTGTAATACCGTGGCTTAGCATCGCTAAGAAAATTAAAATGAATATCGGCAAATCTGGTTTGCTCGAACAGGTATTCTGCTCGTAATCTCATGACAGCATCTGCACATTGTTGTAAGTCTTGGCTGCCGACATCCATTTTTAAGACGGCAAAATGTTCACCCTGACTCCATTTTTCACTTCCGTCGAAAAGGTAAACCTTATTATTTTCAGTTTTTAATGGTAAATTCCGCAGGTAATTACCAAATGAATTAGATTGGCTTTCAACTCTTACATACCCTTTAGGGCAAGGTATATCTTGAACAATTTGATAGTTTGCATCGATTTGTGGTTTAATCGAATTAGATTGAGGTAATTCTAAAGCTTTGGGCTCAACCACCTGATGAATAGAGGGATTGAGAGCTGATGAATCTGAATCGTCAGCAATGTTCTCTTTGTTTTTGTTTTGACCACAAGAGGCTAAAAAAATTAGACAAAGACTTAATAAACAAATAGGTAGCTTCATTATTTTTTTATTAAAAAAGGCAATTAAAAATATAAGATTTTATTATCAAACAATAATTAGTGTCTGCTGAAAAACACATATTTATATACTTTTCAATAGATGCCAAGTTTCAACAAACGAATAAGTGCAAGGTTTTTCAATAAAAATCAGAATATTTTCTTGCACCAATTTAATTGCGTCACTTTGATTTATATGTCTTACTAAAAAATGCAATAAACAAATTCTAAACCTGATTTATGTTAGCCTTTCGCATACCATCTTCTTCGTTGCCTTCGACTTGAAGTATTATAATACATCTACGTCTTGTCGCCTTGAATCTGGCATACGAAAGACTTTTTCAGCAGACCCTAATTAGCAATAAATTAAAAGAGCGTTATTTTTCTTTATTGACTTAAAAACACAAACGTCTAAAACAAAGTATAATTGTCTGTATTCATGCGCTCATAACCATGTATTACTGGTAGAATAGAACTAAAAACCAAAGGAAAACGAAAGTATAAAATGTAAAAACCCTAAGACTTTTTTCAAAATACTTAGGGCTTATAATTATCTAATTTCGTCCAACTGTTAATTCATTGTTTTCGTTTCTTCTGCCGAAATTAGATAAGGTGTTTTTCCGTCTGTAATTATTACTTTACTGTTTGGAGATTTAGACAATTGCAAGAATGCCTCTATACTTCTAATTTTTATAATTTCTGGAGTTAAGCCTTCTGAAAGTATTTTTTGTGCATCTCTTGTTCCTTCCGCCTCTATAATCATTCTTTGAGCTTCTAATCGCTCTTGTTGAAGAACGAATTCCATTCGCATCGCGTCTTGCTCAGCCTGAAGTTTTTGCTCAATAGAAGAGGATAAACCTCTTGGCAATTGGATGCTCTTCATAAGAACGGCCTCTATAATTATTCCACTTTCTTTGAGGTTTTCTGCCATTTTAAGCTGTATAGCTTCCTCGATGTCTGCTCTTCTTCCAGAATGCATGTCTTTCGCAAAAAACTGAGAACATACATCTGCCGAAGCAGACCTAAATACACTTGTGATGACATTTGGATAGTTAGGACCTAGCTCTTCTAAAATAAATGGAACTTTATCTTTTTCTAATCGGTATAAAATTGAGATTTCTGAAGCAACACTCAAACCTTCTTTACTTGGCAAGTTAAGCAGTAATTCTAAGTTGTTTGTTTGAATGGATTCCTTAACGACTTTAGACGTAAAAGGATTAAACCATACTGTACCTTGGCTGTAAACTCTTTTATCAAGTTTACCTAATTTTTGTTTCATACCAGCTTCACCTGGTCTAACTACTGCACAACTTACAAAGAGCAGTGAGAATAACGATAAAATTCCAATCTTTTTCATAAATGTATGTTTATAATTAATTTCTTAATCATAACCAATATCAATGCCAAAAGGCATGAGCATTCACTAAAAAAAACTTAAATTTTATGAACTAAAAAAGCTATCCTTTCGGATAGCTTTTGTAAGAAAAATAAACTATATCATTTTACAGAACTCTTACGTTCCTTGCATTCATTCCTTTTCTTCCTTCTTCTTCGGTGTACACTACGTGATCTCCTTCATTTAAAGTTTGACCATTTAGCGCAGTTACGTGGACAAAGATGTCCTTTCCAGTTTCGTCGTTAGTAATAAATCCATAACCTTTAGATTCATTAAAAAATTTGACTTTTCCTTCCATAAAAATATTTAAAATTAAAAAAAAGCAAATATAGATTTAATCATCAGGCTTTATGTATCTTAAACGTTAATATTACAACTATTTTTTTAACTAAATTTTAATTCTCACATATCTTCACCAATAGATTTTAGTAATAAGCGTTTAAACCTTACATTTACATGTCATAAAATTTTTGTTATGAAAGTCACTAGAACAGGTTTATTATTGTTTTCCATGCTTCTCCTTATTAATTGTAGCACGAACCCTTTTACAGGAAAAAAAACAATTGCTTTTGTAAGCAATGACAAGCTTTTGCCAATGTCTTTTCAGCAATACAATCAAGTATTGACCGAAAGTAAAATTATCACAAACACCGATCAATCTGAAATGATTAAGCGAGTTGGGTACAAAATTCAAGTCGCGGCAGAGCGCTGGCTCGATGCCAATGGCTACCAAGGTTATACCAATAATTACAAATGGGATTACAACCTGATTGATGAAGATATCGTAAATGCTTGGGCAATGCCGGGCGGAAAAGTCGCATTTTACACGGGAATATTACCAATAGCTGAAAACGAAAGAGGTGTTGCGCTGATCATGGGACACGAGGTGGCACATGCCCTAGCAAATCATGGCCAACAACGAATGAGCAAAGGCATTTTGCAGCAAGCCGTTGCTGTTGGTGGTGCCATAGGAATGTCTCAAACTGACATGAGTCCTGAAGCACAGCAAGGCATCATGTTGGCCTATGGAATGGGTTCGCAAGGTCTGATTATGGCCTATAGTCGCAAACACGAAACAGAAGCAGATAGAATTGGAATCATGCTGATGGCAATAGCTGGTTACGATCCAACTGATGCCTATACACTTTGGGAGCGCATGGCGGCTGCGAGCAAAGGCGATCAGCCTCCTGTGTTTTTAAGCACTCACCCAAGCCATGAAACAAGAATAGAAAATCTTAAAAATTGGGCCACTGAAGCCAAGGAAACAGCCAAAAAATTTGGTGTAACAGACTTTAAATAAATAATTAAAACACTATTTATGTTAGAAAAAGGACATAAAAAACTACTAAATGCTTGGGCGTTTTATGATTGGGCGAATTCGGTTTACACCTTAACCATTACCTCATCAATTTTTCCAATTTTTTATTCTGCTTTATTTTTAAATGAAATAAAAAAAGTAAGTGCGTTTAGCATGGAATTTAAAAGCACTGCCTTAATTACTTTCGTCACAGCTTTTACTTTTCTGATCGTTGCATTTCTCTCGCCTATACTTTCAGGTATCGCAGATTATATTGGCAACAAAAAAACCTTTATGAAATTTTTTTGCTACATCGGCGCAACAGGATGTATTGGATTGTACTCGTTTAACTTAGAGCAAATACATTTAGGACTTTTATTTTATTTCATGGGCTTAATCGGGTATTGGGGAAGTTTGGTTTTTTACAATTCGTATTTGCCAGATATCGCTTATAAGGAACAACAAGACAACTTAAGCGCCAAAGGTTTTGCGATGGGATATATTGGTAGTGTATTGCTGTTATTACTAAATCTTGGCATGGTCATGTTTCCATCCTTTTTTGGATTTGATGTCCGTGTTGATCCTGAAATTTTAGCAAATGGTTCTGAAGACAAAATTGCTGAAGCCCTAGAAAAAGCTAAAAATTCAGCATCGTTTGAAGCTATGAAAATTTCATTTATTACTGTTGGTATTTGGTGGGCTGGATTTAGCCAATACACATTTTGGGTTCTACCAAAAGGAGTTTCTAAAGAAAAAAGAATTACAAAAGACGTCTTGTTTAATGGGTTTAGAGAACTAAAAGGTGTTTGGAAACAGTTAAAAGAAAATCTAAGGTTAAAGCGCTATTTGTACGCATTTTTTGTTTTTAGCATGGCCGTACAAACCATCATGTTGGTTGCTGTCTATTTTGGCGAAGAGGAGATTGCTTGGGCAGACGACGATGCTAAAACAATAGGTCTTATTGTGAGTATTTTGATTATTCAACTTGTGGCTGTGGTTGGTGCTTATATTACTTCTTATTGTTCATCTAAATTCGGCAACATAAAAACATTGATATTTGTCAATCTTATATGGATGTCACTGTGTGTATATGCTTATTTCATGATTACACCTCTTCAATTTTACATTGCTGCTGGCTTGGTTGGACTTGTCATGGGTGGAATTCAATCTTTAGCGCGATCCACGTATTCAAAATTTTTGCCTGAAACAGAAGATACCACATCATTTTTCAGTTTTTATGACGTTGCCGAAAAAATTGGAATTGTTATTGGAATGACGATTTTTGCATTTATAGACCAAATTACGGGTAGTATGAGGAATTCAATTTTAATTCTGGTCGCATTCTTTTTTATTGGAATCATTATGCTATTACGTGTTCCAAAAACTACAACTGACCAAAATAATTAATCAAAAGCGCTCAACACTGTCCAAGCCATTAAACCGGTTGAATGTTTAAGAGCATCTTCGTCTACATTGAAGGTTGGTGTGTGCAGTCCGAAGGTGGTCCCTTTTTTTTCATTCCCTGTTCCTATTCGATAAAAGCAAGAAGGAACGACTTGAGAGAAAAACGCAAAATCTTCTCCTCCCATTCTAAGTGGAACATCGACAATATTCAAGTTAGTCGAATAATTCTCCGCATTGGATTTTACTTTATCGGTGAGCGTGGCATCGTTAGACAAAGATGGATAACCACTTGGCAAATGTAATTCCACAGTTCCGCCCATGGATTGTGCAATACCATGTGTTAGGGATTTAAGTTTATCTAAAATGTTATCCCTCCAAGTTTCGTCAAATGTTCTAAGCGTGCCTTTCACCTTCACTTCATTAGGAATAATATTTGTGGCGCCATTTCCGTGAATATCTCCAAAACTTAAAACCACTGGAATATCAGCAGGCACAAATCGACTAACAATTTGTTGAGCAGAAACAAGAATGTGAGCTGTAATCAAAACAGGATCTATAAGTTTATGCGGATAAGCGGCGTGACCTCCTTTTCCCTTAACCGTCATGTATATTTCGTCGGTACTTGCCATGAATTTACCTTTTCGGAAACCAACTGTTCCACATTGTAATTCAGGCGATACATGTTGACCAAGTATAACATCTACTTTTGGATGTTCGAGAACGCCTTCTTGAATCATAACTTTTGCGCCTCCAGGTTCTTTTTCTTCAGAAGGTTGAAAAATAAGTTTTACACTACCTTCGATTTCATGTTTTAAGTGATTTAAAATATAGGCTGTTCCTAACAAACTAGCCGTATGAAAGTCATGACCACAGGCATGCATCTTACCTTCGTTTTTAGATTTGTAAGGTAAGCTATTTGTTTCTGTAATGGGTAAAGCATCCATATCTGCTCTTAAAGCAATGCATCTTTTATCAGGATTTTTCCCTCTAATCATTCCAACAACTCCAGTTTTTGCAATTCCTGTTTGGTGCTCAATACCGAATTCAGTCAGTTTCTTACTTACCAGTTTTGCAGTTTCATACTCTTCGAATCCTAATTCGGGACAAGAATGAATTTGTCTTCTAATATTTACAACTTCAGGATAAATTTTTTCTGCTAATTTGATAACGCTTTCTTTAATCATGACTATAAAACTTGCTAACGAAGGTAGTGATTATTGTGTTTTTATCTGGCATATAAATTGATTACCACCTAATTTTTATGATTTTTTAAATACGCCATAGATTTGCTAATCAAGACGTTTTTATAGTATAGGAAATTGTCTTTTGTCGGCATGATTACATCATCGACTTTAGGCGGATTTCCTTCAAGTATTTCTCCATTTGGACGAATGGTATGCCCAATGGTCCACATAAAATTACAGATGACATGTCCAGTATTTGGATTGGTAATTTCCTCTCGCCACTCCCACGTATTGCTAAATCCACCTGTACTCATTCCGATGCAATAAGCCAGCTTATTATCTACTAAAATTGACGAAAGCTGGTCGATTTGCGAACCTGAACTTGGACCGAACAAGGCTACAAGACGCCCTTTGAAATGGACATCATTTGGAGAAATACTATCGTTTGTTGTGTGATACAATTTTTTGAAAACTAGATTATTAGAGTATTCTGCTCCAGAGTTACAACTGTCCATCACTTGTCCATTTAGCCACTGTTTTAATGCGTTTCCGTCGTCAATTTCGGCTTTTTTGGCATAGTATTTTCTGTCTTTACCAATCTGTATTTTACTCCTTAGTGCAATAAAATCCTTTGTAATATCACTAATTCTCAAGTTTCCTTTCGTTATTTTAAAGGACTTATCGGTAAAACGTCTGATCGGATAGACACAATTGCTACCACCACTACTGTCGGTCATATCCAAGATTAAATCGTATTCTAATTTGTTTTCTGCAACAGCCCATTCCATAAATCTGTCTATTTCATCTGGCAAATCATTGTTAAAATCAAGCCATTCCAAAAGAATGATTTTCTCACTATTATGCGTGTAAACGTTAAAGTTATCCGTTTTTGAAACTAACTCAAACCCATCAATTTTTCTTGTATTTTTAAAATAGAATTCTCTTCTGCTTTTGAATACAAAATCATAACTGTATTCAAAACCAGGGTTGGATTGAAATGTGAAAGTTGGATTATCAAAATCTACAATTCGAGATAAGTTAAATCTATTTGTAGAAAGATATTCTGCCAGTTTGTAGTAAAAATAATTGTCTGTAGATGAAGGGTTTTGCCAACTTAAAAAAATCCGCTGTAGGAGTTCCGCTCACTTTAACCACTTCGTCACCGATTTTTAAATTAGGGTATTTCGCTGAATGACTTTCAGCAATTTGACTGACCAGTAAAAGAGGTTTTTCACCATCAAAAGCAATGTTGAACTTTAAAGGTAAAAATCATTTCTTCATCGTTTTCAATAAATTTAGGTCTCAATTTTAAATGACTATCTCTTCTCAGGTTACTCAATTTCAAAATTTCAAAATATAAATCTTCGTCTGTTTTAGCTTTCAAAAAAGAAGTTTTACGATCTAACAATTGTTTTTCTAAATCGATATTTAAATTCTTGATTTTCGATGGTGAAAAAGCCTCTCTTTCAAAAATTGAAGCCATTAGATAATCAAACAACTCTTCATTTGGCTGTTTCTTTTCGTCAA
>JAUIFC010000310.1 GCA_030429455.1 Bacteroidia bacterium
TAAAAAGAAGTTTTATCGAAAGAATTTATAAAATATAGAATTTTACTATTTTAAGGTTTATAGTCTATTTTTGCCAGCATATGAATAGATATTTTTTACAGTGTTCTTTTTGGGGCGAGCATTATTGTGGTTGGCAAAAACAACCTGATAATCCTAGTGTTCAGATTGCTTTAGATCGAGCACTTTCTACTGTTTTACAGGAAAATATTGAAGTTATGGGTGCTGGAAGAACAGATACTGGTGTGCATGCCAAGTATTTTATCGCACATTTTGAAGCTAAAAGCGATTTAAAAACAGACCCTAACCTGATTTATAAACTGAACAATGTTCTGCCTCAAGATATTGCCATTCAAAATATTTTCGATGTTGGCGATAAGTGTCATGCTAGATTCGACGCCACCTCCAGACAATATCAATATCGAATAAGTCCTCAAAAAAATCCTTTTGAAATCAAAACGGCTTGTCTGATCAAAAACCAATTAGATGTTAAACTTATGCATAAGTGTGCGGAAAGGCTTTGTGCTTTTTCTAATTTTAAAAGCTTTAGTAAAACTAAAACAGCTGTCAACAATTTTGAATGTAATGTCATGGAGGCCAAAGTTTTTTCAAAAAAAGACATCGTAATTTTTGAAATATCAGCAAACAGATTTCTAAGAAATATGGTAAGAGCTATTGCTGGGACACTCATTGATGTCGGACTTGGCAAAACAAGTTACCACGATTTTATTTCTATTGTCGACGCACAAGATCGAAAGAAAGCGGGAAAATCGGTTCCTGCCCATGGACTTTATTTAACCGATATTCGATATCCTTACCCTCTAAATTCTATATATGAGCGAAAGTAAAACAGGAAATGCTTTTGATTTTAAGTTGTTTAAACGTGTTATCTCGTTTACCAACCCATATAAAAAGACATTTTATTTTGTCTTATTTTCTGCCATTGCATTAGCTGGCCTAACGATGCTTAGACCGCATTTCCTTGGAGAAATTGTAGACGAAGCCTTGCCAGGTGGCGACAAAGAATCCCTAGTGCAACTTATCATCTGGATGATTTGCATTCTTTTTGGCGAGGTGATTTTCCAATTATGCTTTATCTACTTTGCAAATTGGCTAGGCCAAGAAGTTATTAAAGACATCCGTATCAAGTTGTTCAATCATATGATCAACTTCAAGAAAAAGTACTTCGACACTTCTGCCGTAGGTCGATTGGTAACAAGAGCCGTAAGCGATATCGAAACCATTGCTAGTATTTTTTCTCAAGGTTTGTTTATGATTTTGAGCGACATTCTCAAAATGTTGGCTGTCCTTCTTTTCATGTTTTACAAAAGTTGGCAGCTCACTCTTCTTGTTTTAACTGTATTGCCTTTTATTTTCTATGCGACCAGAGTTTTTCAAAGACGAATGAAAGTTGCCTTCGAAGAGGTGAGAACACAAGTTTCTAATTTAAATTCCTTTGTGCAGGAGCGAATCACAGGAATGAAGATTGTTCATATATTTAATCGAGAAGAAAAAGAATTTGAAAAATTCAAAGAAATAAACGACAAACATAAAGTAGCTTGGAACAAGACAGTATTGTACAATTCCATATTTTTCCCCAT
>JAUIFC010000170.1 GCA_030429455.1 Bacteroidia bacterium
GGTTTTTAAATATCATTTGCCAATCTACATTCGCATCCCAAGGGCCAAAACGTGCAAAATTATTACCTAAGTCAATTACGTTAAACTCATCTTTGTGCGGTAATTTTCTAGATCCTCTACCAATCATTTGAAAGTAAAGCGTCAAAGACTTTGTAGCTCTGTTTAGAATGATATTTTCAACGGTTGGTTCATCAAAACCAGTAGTCAATATGCTCACAGAAGTTAGAATGGCATCTGGTTTTTCATGAAACCATTTTAATATTTTTCTTCTTTCATTTTTATTATGAGTATTATCAAGATGTTTAATCTCGTAACCTGCTTCTTTAAATGTGTGAAAAACATACCATGATGTGTTTATACCATTATTAAAAATCAGTGTTTTTTTACCCTTACATTTATCTTCATAAGCCTGTAAAAGTTTAGTTTGCATGCTCATATTTGTATACAAATCCTCTGAAGATTTTACAGTATAATCACCATTGATTCCAACCTGTAATTGGCTCAAACCTACATTATAAGTATATGTATTTGCTTTTGCAAGGTATCCTTTGTTTATAAGGCTTGGTATAGATTCTCCAACGACCAATTTGTTGTAGTTTTTGTACATTGGAAGCTTTATATTTGAGCTTAAAGGCGTGGCGGTAACTCCTAAAAGGAAGGTTTTTTCAAAGAATTTAAAAAGTTTTGTAAATGAATTATAATGCGCCTCGTCTATTATTGTTAGTCCTATGTTATTCAAGGTAACTTTCTCATCATTAAGCCTGTTATTTAGCGTCTCCACCATGGCTACGAAACACATATAGTCATTGTCGTCGCTTAATTCTTTAACCTGACTATTAATTATTTTATTGTTAACTCCAAATTCATTCAGCATTTTAGAGGTTTGTTTACAAAGCTCTATACGATGCGTGAGTATTATAACTTTTTTACCGGTTTTGTTAATGTAACGCCGAACAATCTCAGAAAAGACTACAGTTTTACCACCGCCAGTAGGCAGTTGGTATAACAAATTGAAATCTTCATTTTCATTTTCCATGTATTCAAAAATCTTCTCAAGATCTCGTTCCTGATAATCGTAAAGTGTTTTTTCTGCTGTTTTGGCAATAATCATAATGATTACTTTTAAAAAAGTGATTAGCAAAAATACGTTTAAATAAAGGTTAAGGAAAATTATTAAGGTTAAAAAGAATTAAAATAGGTTATATAAATGAAGTATAAATTAAAAAATTTATTTTTGTAACTAAAATTAAAGACCTTGAAACACGATAAAGCGCCTAAACTGATTGAAAAAATTATCAATGAAGCAGATAATAACGGAATAATAGTAGACAACCTGATTGAAGACCTTTTATTGTTGAGAACTTATGCTGTTGAAGAAAAGAATCCTGTTGTTGCCAAAGCCTTAAGACTATGTGTTGAACACTTAGAAGATAATGAAAACTTTATTATTCCTATTCCGATGGATGAACCACTAGAAGACATAGAGAATACTAGTCAACTCGTAGTAGGCACAGAAAGCTTTATTTACTTAATGAATCTTATTAAAAAATCTCTTAACAAATTAAATAAAGAAGAAATTAGAGAATACAATAAATTAATGGAAATCTAATTTTAAAATCTGGAGATTTAGTCTTTTGTGTAAAAAGTATAAAACAAAAGACATCCTCATTTCTTTTTTAAATTATCTTCTTCTTGCATATAGATAATGTAGAAGTTCTATCGACAGCTTTTCGTGGTTAGAGCTGTGAAAACATTGTAAGTATCCTTAAGATTATGAATTAAATCTTGTTATCAAATTACAACAAAAAAGCCTGAAAAGATATCTCTTCAGGTGTTATTATTACAAAAAAGTGAAATAGTTAGTAGAAATTACATCTCATTAAAAATGGAATGCATTAATCTCTTTTTGTCATTTATACTTTCTTCTAAGGAAATCATAGTTTCAGTTCGCTCTACGCCGTCTATATCGTCAATTTTAAAAATAATATCTTTCGCGTGATCTGTATTTTTAGCTCTTAACTTACAAAAAATATTGTATTTCCCTGTTGTAATACTAGCGACAGTAACATTTGGAATCTCAGAGATTCGATTAATTACAAACTGGGTTTGAGAAGTTTTCTTGAGATAAATGCCAATGTAGGCTATAAAATTGTAACCTAATTTTTTATAGTCTAAGCTTAAACTAGAACCAACAATAATTCCTGCATCCTCCATTTTCTTTACTCTAACATGCACTGTACCTGCTGATATTAGCAACTTTTTAGCTATGTCAGTAAAAGGAGTTCTGGTGTTTTCTATCAACATGTTTAGAATTTTATGATCTGTATCATCTAGTCTAAGTTTGGACATCTTTTAAATATTTATCATTAAAAACCAAAAATACTGCTTTTTTATTAATAAATAACAGCAAATACAAAGAATTATCCACAGAATTTAATAAAGAAGATTACGAATAGATGCTATGTCAATTATGATCTTACAAATCGTACTCCCAATTAGAAAATACTAAGCAAAATATAACTAAGTATACTTTCATTGTGAGTATACAATTGTATAATATATTTAGATATCGGTTGGAATTTAGGTATATAATTTATTAAGGACATAATTCATAGTTCAAGGCAATTTAATAAAAAGCAAGTTATTACTTATCGATTCGTTTACTTTATAGTAGTTTACAAATGTGTACCGTGAATAATATTACATTTGTAAACCGCTATTATACTCTAGTTTTGATTGAACACATAGATCTTATTAAACAAATGTGGCTTATGTAATAATCAATGTAGAGCCTAATCCACAGGAAAGGTCAATAAAAAGGAATTAACAATAAATTAAATACCCTATTTAATAGGCATATAGTACAGTTTTAGATTAGTATCTAGTATTTCACCTGAATGATGGTATGAAATTATAAAGACTTCTTAAGTCAGCCCTACATAATTTATAGTACTACTCATAAAAGCCAAAAACTTATTGTTAATCATACATCCATAGGCTGTGGTATTTGTTGTAAACTTTTACTTAGTTAACAAATGTAAATAATTAAATATTTACATTTGTTAATGCCAGAATATAAAATCGTTTACCAAATGGTCTATGCTATTATCTTGGTTGTAAACTACTTCTAAATCTCGATAGGAATAATTCCAATGCATTATAAATAGTATTTTAAACACTTACTAATCACTATTTTATAATACTTTAAATAAACAATAAGTTTAATTAATAATAATGTTCTTCAATAGTTTTGAAGTCTCCATTATAATCTTTACATTTGTGAAATACTATGTTCAATTATTATAGTTTACAATGATAAACAAGAAAGAGTTTACTGCACGATTACAAAAGATATTTAGTTACTATAATATCAATGCCTCTTCTTTTGCAGAAAAAATTGATGTTGGCAAAGCTTCTATTTCTCATCTTTTATCAGGACGAAATAATCCAAGCTTAGATTTTGTCATGCGAGTAATTAAGGCTTTTCCCGAAGTTGATTTATATTGGTTATTAAATGGCACTGGTGCATTCCCAAAAAATGATGAATCTACTCTAAAGACTGTTCAAAGCAGTAGGCCATCTCCTATTCAGAAGACGTTGTTTAGTGAAAAACCTAAGAGAGATAAAAATGATGATAAAGAGAAGAACGTATTTCAAGATATTCCTTCTTCAACAGAAATCGATCGAATTGTAATTTTTTATAAAAATGGAAAGTTTAAAAGTTACACTTCTATTTAATCTTTAGTTTTGTAACATGAGATTATTTTACATTTTATGTTTCGTTTTCATTTTAAATTCATGCTATTCGCCAGAACGAAAATGCCAAGATTTTAAAACAGGTAGGTTTAAATACGAAGCTTTTGTAGGAAATGAGATTCAAACAACGATTTTTATCAGAAATGATACCATACAAATAGAGGAATATCAAGGTAAAACGGATACTTCTGAAGTCAGATGGATTAATAACTGCGAATTTATCCTTACTCCTTTGCGTCCTAAAAGCATATTGGACCAATATCAAATACATATGAAAATATTGGAAACCACCGCAAACTCCTACAGATTTCAGTATAATATAGTCGGCGAAGATCAAAAGGAGACTGGACTAGCCACCAAAATGGATTAGATTTTAATCCTGATCTAAATATATTTAAAACTAATTGATTATTAAATACTTTAAATATAATAAAAATGTATATTTGCAAAAATTTAAAAATCGTACATAATAATCATTGAAATAATATTGGCATGTATTTAACATCAGAAGAAAAAAAACAATTATTTGCAAAGCACGGTAAAAACGAACACGATACCGGCTCTGCTGAAGGACAAATTGCGTTGATGACGGCACGAATTCAACACATGTCTGATCATTTAAAAACCAACAAAAAAGATTTTAATACCGAACGATCTTTGGTAAAAATGGTTGGTAAAAGAAGAAATTTACTTAAATACCTAATGAAAAAGGACATTATGCGTTACAGAGCAATTGTCAAAGATTTAGGTTTAAGAAAATAAGAAAATTAAGGGGCTTAAGCCCCTTTTTTTAATTTAGTTCATTGCTTTCCTGAAAGTTTTTCTTTGGTATTTACAACTCACACACAACCGTTAGTACACGTTAGACTAAAAATTTAAACATTATATATGATACCAAAAACATTTAAAGAGGTTTTAGACCTCGGTGATGGAAGAGAAATTTCCATCGAAACAGGAAAATTAGCAAAACAAGCACACGGTTCCGTCGAAGTAAGAATGGGTAAAGCAGTTATGCTTTGTACTGTTGTCTCTTCTTACACCCCTACTACCATGGATTTCTTTCCACTTACAGTAGATTATAGAGAGAAGTTTGCAGCATCTGGTCGTTATCCAGGTGGTTTCTTAAAGAGAGAGGCAAGACCTAGCAACGAAGAAATATTAGTCATGCGACTTGTTGATAGGGTTTTAAGACCTTTGTTTCCAAGTGATTATAAGTTTGAAACTCAAGTAATGATTCAACTTATGTCTCATGATGAAAATGTTATGCCTGACGCTCTTGCTGGTCTAGCTGCTTCAACGGCCATTCAATTATCAGATATCCCTTTTGAAAATCCTATATCCGAAGTAAGAGTTGGTAGAATTGAAGGCGAGTTTGTTATTAATCCAAGTCGAGCACAATTGGCCGATTCGGATATTGATATGATAATAGGAGCAACAGAAGATAGTGTAGCAATGGTTGAAGGCGAAATGCTGGAATGTTCTGAGGAAGACATGACCGAAGCAATAAAATTTGCACATGAAGCCATAAAGCAACAATGCGAATTACAACGACGCTTGGTTGAAAAAGTTGGTAAAAAGGAAACTCGATCTTATGAAGTTGCGGAAGAAAATGAAGAGATTTACAACAACATTTTGGAAGCTTGTTATCAAAAATGTTATGATGTTGCTAAACAAGGCTTAGGAAAAAAAGATAGATCTTCTGCTTTTTCTGAAATTAAAGACCAATTAATGTCAACTTATTCTGAAGAAGAATTAGAGAATAACGGACATTTTTTTTCAAAATATTTCAAGGCTGTTCATAAAAAAGCAATAAGAGATTTGACCTTAAAAGAAGGCATACGACTTGACGGAAGAAAGACAACTGATATTCGTCCAATTTGGTGCGAAGTAGATTACTTGCCTTCTGCTCATGGTTCTGCAATTTTTACAAGAGGAGAAACTCAAGCTTTAGCTACAGCGACTTTAGGAACATCAAGAGAAGCCAATATGATCGACAATCCTACCTATCAAGGTGAGGAAACTTTTTACTTGCACTATAATTTCCCTCCTTTTAGTACTGGTGAAGCCTATCCAATTAGAGGAACATCAAGAAGAGAGATTGGTCATGGTAACTTGGCTCAGAGAGCGCTCGAAAATATGATTCCCGACGATTGTCCTTACACTGTTAGAGTAGTGTCAGAGATTTTAGAATCCAATGGTTCTTCTTCTATGGCAACTGTTTGCGCAGGAACAATGTCACTCATGGATGCTGGTATTCAAATAAAAAATCCAGTTTCGGGTATTGCGATGGGTTTAATTTCTGATGGTGTGAATTACGCTGTACTTTCTGATATTCTTGGCGATGAAGATCATTTAGGTGATATGGACTTTAAAGTAACCGGTACCGAAAATGGGATCACTGCTTGCCAAATGGACATAAAAATTAAAGGATTGTCTTATGACATACTGATAAATGCCTTGAACCAAGCAAGAGAAGGAAGGTTACATATTTTAAATAAGTTGACAGAGACTATTGCCACTCCAAATGAAAATGTAAAACCTCACGCTCCAAAAATCATAACAACAACAATTCCTGGCGATTATATTGGTGCTTTAATTGGTCCTGGTGGAAAGAATATTCAAGAGCTTCAAAAAAATACTGAAACAACAATAGTTATAAATGAAGACGAAACTACTGGTCAAGGAATTGTTGAAATCCTAGGAACAAATCAAGAAGGCATAGACAAAGTGATGGCCTCTATCGATGCCATGTTATTTAAACCTGAAAAAGGTAGTGTTTACGAAGTAAAAGTGATTAAGATTTTAGACTTTGGTGCTGTAGTAGAATATACCGAAGCACCTGGAAACGAAGTGCTTCTTCATATTTCTGAAATGGCTTGGGAAAGAACAAATAGCGTCACAGATGTTTTAAATATCGGCGATGTTATCGATGTCAAATACTTTGGAGTAGACCCAAGGACTAGAAAAGAAAAAGTTTCTAGGAAAGCCTTGCTTCCAAAACCAGAAGGTTTTAAGAGCAAACCTAGACCAAATCGAGATAATAACAACAATAGAAAATAATTCCTTTTAACCTTGTTCTTTTAGAGCAAGGTTTTTTTTATAAATCACTAATTTTAATTTTTTAAAATGAAAAATCATATTATTTTATTTTTTACAGTAATTTTATTTAACATAAGCTGTTTTTCACAACGTATTTTGACAGAAGACATTACTTTTTATGATGTAATTCTCCCTAATAAGACGTTAGATGAGAACGTAACAACTTATTCAGTTGTTGTTAAGACACCTTATACACTTACAGCAGAGGACGCAAAAAGAATTTCGCTAGAAAAATTTGAAGAGGAAAAAAACAACTATCAAAATCTTGTTGCCAAAAGCAAATTAGAGTATGAAGAAAAGCTGAATAATCACGATGAAGAGGTAGCTAAAGCCAAGGAGGTTTATGAAACCGAAATGGCAGATTTTAAATCCTTATCGATGTTGGAGAGATTAGCTTTAACGGACCAGGGGAAGAAACCAACTCTAAAACTTCCTGCTAAACCACAGTATGTAGAACCTAGGGAACCTATTTACAGAGAACCAAATCTTGATGATTATTTAATCTTTGATAATAAGGTTTTGGCAGATAAAATAAACTTAAACGGTTTTGAAAAAGGCACTGACTTAACTTTAGTCGTAAATATTTCTAAAATGACATTTCAAGACAATGGTGGCGAAACTTTTTATAGTCAGCCATTTAATATAAAAGCCTTGAAAGGTACTGAGAATATTTATGACAAAACTTTTGGAGAAGAATTCCAGTTTCTAAGTTCATCTGCTAGCAATACTATAAATCTTGATAGGTATGAAAAGCAAAATGTAAATAAGATTATAGATCAAATAAACACTTCTATCAACGAAGAATATGGCTACACCTCTATTCTTTCAAAAATTGTAATAAACTATCCAAAAAATAAAGATAGGGAATTCGATGCCTTAGAAAATTCTAAAAACAAGGCTATTTCAGCATTTAGAAAATTGACAGAGAATGTCTCGCAGGAAAAAAGGACTAGAGCTTACAAAGAACTTGAAGATGTAAGAAATACATGGTTGAGTGAATTGGAAAAGGTAGATTATTCCAATAAAAAAGCAACTTTCAATGCCAAAATAGGTAAATCTATTCTATTTAATTTGCTCAGAGTGGATGTTATTTTGAAAGATAAGGACAACGCCGAAGAGATTCTTGCCAAAATGCAAGAGAGCCGAATAGATTTAGACTTAAATTATAATGAAGAAAAAGAGTTTACTTCATTAGAAGAAAAGGTTTACCAACTTTAATCCCAAAAAAATGAAAAAAATACTGATAACAATATGTTTGTTAATAAGTGCTGTTGGTACAACGCAAGTTTTTGAAAATGATGCAATAACAAAATTTACAAAAGAAAGTGTAAAAGACAAATACAGCATTTTCTTTCCATCTGCGTACGGCTTTGTAACCTTACATCATCTAGATAATGTTATGATGGACAATACCAAAGGAATGGTGTTAACACAGTACGATCAGGAATTACAAGCAGGGAAAGACATGAGCTT
>JAUIFC010000171.1 GCA_030429455.1 Bacteroidia bacterium
AACTTTGTATAAAATGAACCATTCTGTCTATCGAACAGCCTGTAGCAGAGGACTCTGATTGATCTACCGCAATGATAATGAAACGTTTATATTTAATAAGATAGGAGGTCTTTAAATCTTTTCCGTGAGCTGCCCAAGCATTTAAAAATGTTTCTAAATCTCTGGTAATGTCTTCAATTTCATTGGGTTGAAAACTTCTGTTACTTTGGTAAATCCAAATTTTAGAATCTGCAGAAAGGGCTTTAAATTCTGTAAGCATACATAATTTTTTATCTACAAATATACTACCTATGTATCATTAGAGTCGCTTTAAATCTAATTATGTGCTAAATCTTTTATTTCATTATATGTGTAAATAAATGTTCCCTTATTCTTTTCCTTTGAAGCATTTAACATGGCAAGTGCTACCGTTTTTGAATGAATGGGTTTAAATTTATCAGGTATCAAAAATGAAAATAAGGACATGAAAATTTTAGCTACTTTTTCGCCAAATCTGAATTCTTTTCTATTTCCTAATAGAATTGAAGGTCTAAAAACATGAAAATGTGGGTATTGTAATGATGAAACTTTGTCTTCAATTTCTCCTTTAAGCTTGGTATAAAAATTTGAACTTTTGCTATTTGCTCCAATTGAAGAAACCAATACAAAAGACTTACAGCCCTTTTCTAAACCAAATTTGGCCGCATGAACGGTGATGTCGTAATCAACTTTTCTGTATTTGGACATGTCACCTTTTACTTTATTTTTTGTAGTTCCTACAGCACAAAAAATAATACTACCTGGAATTATACTGCTTTCAAAAGCCTGTAAATCAACAAAATTTATCAATTTAACCTTTAGCTTTGGATTAGAATATTCAAGTTTTCTTCTTACAAGAATAGCAACTTCAGAGACGGTATTATCGTTTAAAAAGTAGTCTAAAAGTTGACTTCCTATTAACCCAGTCGCTCCAATTAGTGTTACCTTCATTATGAATGCTATTTTTTATTAAAATTAAATTGCTTTACATATCCAAAAGCTATTTCGGTAAAATCTGCTTGTCCCAAATTGGCATTTATAAAAGCACCAACATAGAAATTTTTTGGCCTGTATTGATCATGACTCAATATATAATATTTTAATCCTAATCGACTAGAAATGTGCTTTTTAAGTTTGAAATATGTTTCGTTGGTATCGCCGAGAACAATATTTTCATTATTTGGAATATCTCTCGGCAAATTATCCCAACCTTGATTTAGGCTCCAATCCAAATCATAAGCAGGTTTAAAAAAATTTATACCTATTTGAAAATCAATACCAATATGATTATACAGCAATTCTGCATTGCCTGAAATACCAAAATTCAAACTGTTTAGAAATGGATTTGATTTAAAAGCTTCATATAATCTTCCATCCTGAACCAAAGATTCGTTGTTATCAATATAATCGTAATACATTTCATAAAAACGGGCATATGCTCCAAACCCTAACTTGAAATTATGATTAAAAACTTTTCCATATTCGCCAGATATGGTATATACTGATTTAGTGTCATTAATAGACTCTGTAAGCGCGTTGATACCATACCCCATTCTAAATTCATAATAATTTGATTTGGACTTTTCTTTTGGTATCGTCAAACTATTATCCCGATTTGAATGATTTACATCTAGGCCTAGACTTAGTAAAAAGGAGTTATAGCCATGGTTTGGAATACTTGTATGTCCATTAGAATTATGGACATATCCTGCTCCTAATCTCCATTTAAGAGCGTCTAATTTAATAATATCATAGTATAAAAACAATTTGAAAGCCCAAGTCAAATCTGTTGTTACAGCAAGATTATTTGGATTGGAAACAGGATCATATTTTTCTGTAAAATAAGATATTCCCGTGGCCACATGTAACTGAAAATCATTAGACTTAAATGCTCCAAATTCAAAAAAAGGTTGAAGGGTTATTGCCTCTCCCAATTCTTCTGAATTTCCAAAAGATGTGAATCCTAAACTCAATCCAGCTTTCTTTGTTTTTAAAAATTGTAACCAACTGTGTTTTTCGATAAAATGAAACCATCCAAAATTTAGAACGACTTGTGTTTGAAGATTTCTATCTGGAAAATTTTCATTGGAATCATTACTTATTCCAACCAATAATTCTGGATTTATATGAAATGTTGATTTATTAATAAAGTCTTGAGCTTGTAAATGACCAAAAAAATTCAGCAAAATAATTGTACAAAAAAAACGAATCATTTACTCCTACTTTCAATTTAAAATAATAAGACCTCAAAAGTTTATTTTGCTTATGAGGTCATTTTATAATCTGTTATGTTCAAAAGGTTATAAATCCTCTACATCAGCAATCATTTCGACAACATCATAAACTTTTATCGCATCCTGCTTTTCTTTGTTTTTTATACCATCCGTCATCATGGTGTTACAAAATGGACAACCAGCAGCAATAGCATCTGGTTTAACATCGAGCGCTTGTTCTGTTCTATGAATATTAACTTCTTTATTGCCCGGTTCTGCGTCTTTGAACATTTGAGCACCACCTGCGCCACAACATAATCCTCGACTTTTACAGCTTTTCATTTCAACCAATTCTACGTCGAGTTTTCGTAGTAGTTCTCTCGGCGCTTCGTACTCGTCGTTTGCTCTACCTAAATAACACGGATCGTGAAAGGTAATTCTCTTTCCTTTAAAACGTCCACCTTCAATTTTTAATCGGCCTTGATCTAACAGCTGTTTCAAAAACTGGGTATGATGCATGACTTCATAATTGCCACCTAAGGCTGGATATTCGTTTTTTAATGTATTGAAGCAGTGCGGACATGTAGTAACAATTTTCTTTATTTCATATGCATTGAGAACCTCGATATTTGTAGCTGCCTGCATTTGAAATAGAAATTCGTTTCCAGCACGTTTTGCCGGATCGCCTGTGCAACTTTCCTCAGTACCAAGTACGGCGAAATCTACCCCAATGTTGTTTAATATTTTTACAAATGCCTTTGTTATTTTCTTTGCTCTATCATCAAAACTTCCAGCACAACCTACCCAAAACAATACTTCGGGTGTTTTACCTTCATTCATCATGTCTGCCATTGTTGGCACTTGTAATGTGTTACTCATAAATATTAATCTTTAAAAACTTGAATGCTTACATTTTTCATGACCAAATCTGTAAACTTTCCTTTGTACCTTGTCGCTTTAACTAAATGATTATCAATCCAATGGTAATTTCCTCCACGAGGTTTACCCATTAGCAGACTGTGGTATTTAAAACCATGCTTGTCTAACCAATATTCTGTAATTTCTCGATGTGCTTCTGTTCGCGACGTAAAAAAACAAATGCGATGGCCTTCATCATACCATTTATTCAATGTTTCTAATGCGTCTGGAAAAGGTGCGCAAGTTCCCATTCGTTCAGGTTCTTCATTGGGAATGTCATCGGTAATTGTTCCATCTATGTCTATTAAATAGTTTTTGACATGGTCCGGCAACATTGGACTAATGTGCTCTTCACCGTCGTACATGTCTTTTAATAAATCATCTTCGTTTGGTTGGTTTTCCATTGTATTTAAATTTAATTGAGGTTGGTTGTTAGTTATCGTTTACCCAATTTAGTCTATCTTGCTGATTGTATGGCCAAGGCGCCGCATTGTTTTCGATATTTCCCATAGCATTGTTAAGCTCCATTGGCGCTGCACTTTCTTCCATGACCAAGTATTGTCTCATTTCCATTATGATCGAAAGCGGGTCAATTCCAATAGGGCAAGCTTCAACACATGCATTGCAGGTGGTACATGCCCATAATTCCTCTCTAGAGATATAATTGTCGAGTAATTTATTGCCATCATCCTTAAATTGGCCATTTGCATCAATATTTTTTCCTACTTCCTCTAACCTATCTCTGGTGTCCATCATTATTTTACGAGGCGATAATTTTTTACCTGTTTGATTTGCAGGACATTCGGAAGTACATCTTCCACATTCCGTACAGGTATATGCATTAAGCAGTTGAAACCAGTTGAGATCTGTAACATCACTTGCGCCAAAGGTTTCTGGTTCGGCGTTTTCGTCTTCTTCTGGCATTGCATAAGGATCGGCGTCTGGATCCATCATCATTTGTACCTCTTTAGCCACGGTTTCGTTATGGCTAAATTGTCCTTTGGCTTTTAAATTTGAAAAATAAACATTTGGAAAAGCCAGTAAAATATGTAAATGTTTGGAATAGTATAAATAATTTAAAAAGAAGAAAATGCCTAAAATATGTGCCCACCATGCGGCTCTTTCTACAATGATCAATGTTGAATCGGTCATGCCTTCAAACAAGGGTAATAAAAAACTACTCACCGGAAAAACTCCAGCTTCGGCGTAATTTGTAGCACCATTAAGTTGAAGTTGAAGGTCTGTGGCATTCATTGTGAAAAACAAGCACATTAAAATAACTTCGAAATACAAAATATTGTTGGCATCATTCTTTGGCCAGCCTTTTAAGGTTTTAAAGCGCATTATATTTGACACATTTCGTCTTGTCCAAAAAAATATCACGCTAATTAAAACTAATAAAGCAAGGATTTCAAAACTTCCTATTAAGAAACTATAAACTGGCCCTAAAAAAGAGAAAATCCTATGTGTTCCTAAAATCCCATCGATAATAATTTCTAGAACTTCGATATTAATAATTACAAACCCTACATAAACCAAAATATGCAAAAAACCTGCAATTGGTCGAGTAACCATTTTAGATTGCCCTAAGGCAATTCTAATCATTTTTTTTAGTCGTTGTGGCTTATTATCAGTTCTGTCGATGTCTTTGCCTAATAAGATATTACGTCTTAGACGTTTTACATTACGTGCAAAAAACCAAACAGCGAATCCTAGTGCAGCTAAAAAAATGATTTGAGGAATGTATTGCATAAGTCTTATTTGTCTTCTTCTGGTTTTTGATATTCTTTATTTTTCTTTCCAAAAACAGAAAAATGAACATAACGTTTCGGGTTAAGTTTCATGTCCTGTAATAACTCTTCCAATTGCTTTGTTGAATTTTCCAAATTGGTATAAAGTGCCTCGTCATGAAGTAATTTACCTATATTTCCTTCACCACTTTCAACTTTTTCAGAAATGGATTTAAAGGCAACTAAAGTTGTTTCTAAATCTTTAACAATTTTACCAAACTCAATTTGATTTAGGCTATCTGCCAATTTATTTAGCTTAGAAGTTGTTTGAGCAAAATTATCTAAGGATTTATTGATATTTTCTGAATTGTCATTCAGCAAAGTGTTTGCTTTTGCAGAAATGGCTGAAAGATTATTCATACTCACATTAAAGTTGTCTATGCTCTCTACTAATTTCATTTTCGAGTTTTCGTCCAAAACATAGTTGAAAGAAGTCACTAAAGTGTCTATATTTCTAACAGCACTTTCTATTTTAGATTGTAGAGGTGAGAGTTGTTTGTTTACCAATTCCAGAAGGCCTTCAGCGATTTGACTTTGTAGTGTGTCTCCAGATTGCGCCACAGATTTATCATCTAGATTAGGAACTATGGCTACCGATTTTCCACCAATAAAACCACCACCGTAGATTTCTGCAACACTCGATTTGGAAAAGGGATAATCGTTATTTAGATTAAGAGTTACTATAAGACGTGCATCTGGTAAAATGTCTATATCTGTTACCGTACCAATTTGGAAACCACTTATAGTTACTGGAGACGACGATGTGAGTCCTTCAACTTGCTCATAAACAGCATAAAAAGTCCTTGAATTTTCAAGTAAATTTTTACCTTTTAAAAAGTTATACCCAAATATTAGCAGTGCTATGGCTATAACACTCATAATACCAACTTTAAGTTCTTTAGAAATCGTCAAGGTTAATAATTATTCGGTAAAAGTAATTATTTGATTTGAGTTTTTAAGGCTTCCTCCATAGATATTTTTTTACCGTCTAGATAGGCAACGATATATGCACCTTTAAAGCCTTTTTCTTTGGCAGTAATCAAATGATCTTGAATTTCACTTAACGAATTAGTCATTCCATATCTATATTTAAATAACCCAGATTCTTTAATTCTTGAAACGTTTTCAAGACCCTTAAAATTATAAGGAGCCAATTTCAATTTTTTACTGCCCGCAGAAATTTGAACATAAAATGTAGATTTATATAAATCACTATTTTTTGTTTCCTTAGTTTCCTTAGTTTCCTTTTTTACTTCATCTTTTAAAATTTTATCTTTCGATGAAGAATAATCTTTGTTGGTTTCTAATGCCTCTTTGTATTTGATAATTGCTCTACTTATTTCGTTTGCATATTTCTTTTGATTGATGGTTGTTCTTAAAAAATCATTCTCTCTTTTATTAGACAGAAAACCAAGTTCTACAAGGACACTAGGCATATAAGTTTCGCGTAAAACTAAAAATCCTGCTTGCTTTACTCCCCTATTATTACGTTTTAAGGAAGTGGTAAAGTTTTTCTGAATATGATCGGCCAAAAGTATACTTTGATCCAAATATTGCTCTTGCATAATACTGAAACCGATATAAGATTCTGGAGAAGATGGATCAAATCCATCGTACTTTTCCATGTAATTTTCCTCAAGTTCAATTACTTTATTTTCACGCATTGCGATTTTTAGGTTATCGTCATTTCTGTGCAATCCAAGGACAAATGTTTCAGCACCATAAGGATTTTTATTAGCCACAGAATTACAATGGATGGAAATAAAAAGGTCTGCATTAGCTTTATTTGCTATCGTCGCTCTGTCTCTAAGACCAATGAATTCATCGGATCGTCTCGTGTAAGTCAATTCTATATCCCTATGTTTGCTAAGTATTTCGTCAATCATCAAGGATACTTTTAAAGCTACATCTTTTTCGTTTAATCCATATCCTTGTGCACCAGGGTCTTTACCACCATGACCAGGATCTATAACCACCTTAAACACTTGATTATCTTGAGCATACGAATCTATATTGCCTATTAAAACAATAAAAAATACTAGAAATAACAACTTGAAAGATAATAGAACTTCAGCGTAAAAAATAGATTTAGATTTTAAAAATTGAAATCTTTTCATGTATTAGCGTTTTGATTTTTTTGTCATTTAAAATCGACGCAAAAATACGACTATATTAATCTCAACCAAAAATAGTTTTTATTCTTTTTGTCAAAGCAGTATAATCTGAGGTCAAGAATATAATTTCAGAACTTTTATAAACTATAATGGTAAAAGCTTAAATGTGTTTAAAAATGGACAATATCGAATACCTTTAATAAGGTATTTCTATTTAAAAATTTTCTAAGGTAAAAGCTTGGATGTTAAACAGAAATGTTTGTTCTAGTTGTCTTTTGTTTGGCTTTGCACCGCACTTAAAGGGACTTTTTTTTCGCCTAAGTAAGCAACAATATACGCGTCCTTATAACCTTTATCTTTTGCTTTCTTTAAAAAATCGTTGATTTCTTCAAATGATTTGGACTTGCCATACCTGTATTTATTTATATCGCCTTCTGAAATCTTAGAAATATCTTCGAGGCCATTAAAATTTTGAGGTTTTAGTTCGATATTTTTATTTGTTGAAATGATTTGAACATAGTAAGTGGCTTTGCTACTGTCTTGTTTCACATTAACTTGACTGTTTCCATTACTATCATTTTCTTTGGTTACTACTTTTTTAACTTCTAAATCCTTTATATCAAGGTCATTAGTTTCTTGATATGTTATGATTGCATTACATATTTCTTGGGCATATCGCTTTTGATTGTTTGATAGCATTAAAAAATAATGTTCCCTAAAATTAGATAAATATCCCAATTGGACTATTACTCCAGGCGTTTTAATATCTCTTAAAACTATAAAGTTAGCTTTTTTAACACCTCTGTCTTTTCTTCCGAAGTTTGATTCAAAATTGTTTTGAATCAATTTTGCAGCATATTGGCTTTTATCAAAATATTTTTGTGTTACAAATCTGAAATTATTATAATATTCTGAAGAATCAGGGTCATACCAATTGTATGTTTCAAAAAAATCGTCTTCAAATTTAATTACGCTATTTTCCTGAATAGCTATAATCTGGTCTTTATCATTGTTTGGCAATCCTAGAACAAAAGATTCTGCGCCAAATAAGGATTCGTTTTGCGAAGCATTGGCATGTATTGAAATGAAAAGACTGGCATTTGTATCATTAACTATTTTGGTGCGCTCCTTAAGACTAACAAAATTGTCTTCTCTCCTTGTTAGAATTAATTCTATGTCACTTCTATTGCCTAAAATTTCCTCAATAAAGAGAGCGATTTTTAGGGTAATATTTTTTTCTTTTACACCAAAGG
>JAUIFC010000005.1 GCA_030429455.1 Bacteroidia bacterium
TCTTGACCAAAATCTTTTCCAATAACGAACGCAATTTCTTCTAAATGTTCGTTAACTACTTTTGCAATGTCTTCGACTAATCGTTGTACAATCGGTTTTCCAGGAATTGGGATAAGTGGTTTTGGAACTGTAAGCGTGTGTGGTCTTAAGCGAGATCCACGACCAGCCATAGGAACAATAATTTTCATTTGTTGAGGTTAAAATTTTTTCAAAAGTACACGATTTTTTTTATTTACAGTTTTGTGAATGAATGCTGTTTATTAATTGAAAAAAAGATGACTTAGTTGACATTATTCTGGCCAGTGAAGGCTTATGTTTAAAAACGAAATAGCTTTAACAACAAGGAAGGGTTTTAACTCAGAAGATACTCTCTTTGAAGAATATCTTTAAGCGTACAGGATTTTAAAAACTTAACCGTGAGGTATTTTAATTCTAAAAATGCATGGTGTATGCCACATTGTTCTTCGTGTTGGCACTCTTCGCAAGCTTCGTAATAATCGTGTGTTACGCAAGGTAAAAATGCAATGGCACCATCAAACAAACGCATAATTTCTGCAAGATTGATGTTCTCTTTTGGTTGTTTTAGGAAATATCCGCCATGCCGTCCTCTTTTACTTTCCAATATGTTGGCTTTCTTGAGGTCTAATAAAATGCTTTCTAAAAATTTTTTAGGAATTTTCTGTTTATCAGCGATTTCTCTAGACATGATGGGTGATTTATCCTCATGTCTAGCAATGTAAATCAATGCATTAATCGCATATTTTGTTTTTTTGGAAAGCATGTTTCAAATGTAATGAACATTCCATAATGGACAATAGCGTTTTGCCGGCTTTTGTAAGATGACGTGAGTTCGATAGAAGTTAATGAGGTTTCCTTCCTTTGTGGAAAGACTAAAGAGGGTGTTCGTTAATAATCAGAATATTAAAATGAATATTACAACAAATTCAAATTAAGACAGTTACGTTACGCCTAGCTTGCAGGTTATAATCGGTAATTATTTAACAAAACTTATGGGCAAACCGTAAACAACAGCCACTTTTTCGCCTTTGGATTCTCCTGGAACAAAGCGAGGAAGAGATTCAACAACTCTGATGGCTTCTTCTTCTAATTCTGGGCTTGGACCTCTGGCAATTGTATTGTACACCAACCCATCACGAGATATTACAAATTGAACGCTTACTCTGTATTTGCCTGATGGTAAGTCACTAAATTGGTCTACATTAAAATTTGAATTCACATGATTTGCAACGAATTCTGAGACACAAGCCTTCATTTCTTCTGATGTGCCTTGGTCGCATGAACTGGGATGAGGGACTTTTTCAACCAAAGCAAATGGTATTTTTGAAGAATTATCTATAGTTCTCAGACTGTAATTTTCTTCAAAGTCCTTTCTGCTTTCCTGTATACTGTTGTAGATAACAGATGTCGTTTTATTTTCGTTAATCTCTTTTTCTAATCTTGAGATGTAACCTTCACTCAAACTTTTGTCGTAGCTTAAACTCGGAAGAATAATAAATAGTTTAAACTTATCATTATCTGTCAATTTTTCGTCGATATTTATGTCATATGCCAAAAGCAATTCTTTTAGTGGAGCTTCTTGGTTTAGTTTTTTATTAAATAATTCTCGATTTGGTTTGAGTTCTTCAAAAATTTGTTTGATCTGTTCAGATGAAATGTTGGAATCTTCAAATAGTTCAGCGTCAGCATCTTCGTTTATGGTATCATAAGTGTCTTGCGTGCATGAAATTAAAATACAAATGAGCAAAGCTGGAAGAATACTCAAGTATTTTTTAGTATTTATTTTGCGGGTGGTTGTTATCATTTTTATTCTGTTTTTTAGGTTAGATGTAGTAAAGAAAGTATGGACAAATGAGATGTTTTGAGTGTTAAAATTCTGATTTAAAAGCGTATTGATATAAAATGCCCGAGAAGTGTTGGATGTGATTCGTTGGTCAACTTCGTATTCGTGTAATTCTTTTAAAAATTTTCTGAAAAAGTAGAGCAGTGGATTAAACCAAAATAAACAGATCAAAATTTCAATACAAATGATGTCAAACGAATGTTTGTGTTTAATGTGTTGAAATTCATGTTCTAAAATAATCTCTTTCTGATCATTAGGAATATTTTGCCCAATGTAGATTTTGTTTAAAAATGAAAAAGCAACAGCCTCATTTTTAAGAATAATTACCTTTTTGGATTTGTAGGTTTCACTTGCCTTTAAACTGAAGAGTTCAAATAAACTCAAGATATTTTTTTTACGCCAAAGTAGCATGACTAAAATGCCAATGAAGTAAAAAACCCAGTACAAATTCATGTCAAATTTGGAGTTAGTGTTTAAAACAGCTTGGTCGTAAGGCGTAGCAATCGTTAATCGCTCTAGTTGAATAGGTTCCAACCATTCAATGATTTCAGCTTGCGATGATGCTTGACTAAAAATGTTGAAGCTTAGAAAAGGTAAAACCAAAGACACACAAATGCTGGTCAACAAATAAAACCGACTAAACCTAAAGTTGGGTTCATTTTTGAAGAATTGAAACGCCAACAGAAATAGAGTTTGATAAATTAAAATTTCTAATACATAACTAATCATTGTGTGAAGATTTTAAGTCGTTAAGTAATGATTCTAATTCTTCAAGACTTAAATCTTGTTTCTTTACAAAAAAAGAGACCATATTTTTGAAAGAACCATCGAAATAGGTATTTGCCAGTCGTTTTGAGCTATTACTTTTATATGTTTCCTGAGTAACGATTGGAAAATAAATATGTCCACGTCCTTGTTTTTTATAGTCCACAAACTTTTTTTGTTCCAATATTCTAACAATTGTGGAAACCGTGTTATAAGCAGGTTTCGGTTCGGGCATTTCATCTATTATGGCATTGACGTTGGCTTCTTCTAGCCGCCATAATATTCGCATGATGTCGCTTTCAGCTTTTGTAAGTGTTTTCATCTCAAAAAAATTACTGAGCAAATATAACTAAATAATTAGTTTAAACTAAGAATTTAGTTTAAAAAAAACGAAAATATATTTTTCAATAAAAAGTTCTATGGAACAATGTGTCGTTAATAGAGTAGAAAAGACCTTACTTTTTGGAATTAACTTGTCTGTTTTTCCATTTTTTTAAGGCGTACTCTTGCATGTCTATTTCCTTGTCGGTTTCATCGACAATTTCTACGCCTAGAAGTGATTCTAAAATATCTTCAAAGGTTACGATGCCATTAAGTCCACCGTAATTATCCAAAATAATGGAAATATGTTCCTTGTTCTGTATCATGGTTTCCCAAGCGTCGAAAAGTGTAGTGTCTTCTGTAAACTTGAGGATATCTCGCTTGATATCTTTGAGTTGATTGGCCTTATCCGAGTCGATAATATTTTCGAAAACTTGTTGGCGCATCACGTATCCTGTGATGTTATCCTTTTCCTTATTATAAACAGGAATTCTTGAAAATAAAAATTTGTCTTTCAGGTTATAAAATTCTTTAAGCGTCATCAATTCGTTTGCAGTTTCAACAACAATTCTTGGTGTCATTATTTCATTGATTTTCAAGCTCTTTAATGTGATGATATTTTGAATGACAGTATTTTCTTTGGTTTTAAAAATACCTTCTTTCACGCCAATACTTGCCAGAGCGGAAATCTCTTCTCTACTTGTGGTAGGTTCGTTGTCTTTTTTTGAAATCAATTTAGTAATCAAAGACGACACCCAAACCAAAGGGTAAGTTAAAAATATGGTGCCTTGAATAAGTCTTGTGGTCATGCCAAGGAGTGACTTGTTGTAATTGGCGCCAAGCGTTTTTGGGATTATTTCTGTAAAAACCAAAATAAGAACAGTTAAGATGGCAGATACAAGACCAAAGTAAGCTTCTCCGAAAACTTTTGTCGCTTCGGCACCAACACCAGCTGCTCCGATGGTATGGGCCACTGTATTTAAGGATAAGATTGCCGATAGCGGTTTGTCCACATCATCCTTAAAATCAATCATCGCTTCCACACTCTTGTCGCCTTTTTCCGACTTTGTTTTCAAATAAGAAATAGGCAAAGACAACAAAACGGCTTCCATTATTGAACATAAAAACGATGTAATCAATGCAATAAGAAGATAAACAATAAGTAATACCATTGGTTGTTGACTTTATGTGTTCAAAAATACATGAATTCTATGACTCTGAATGAAGAAATATAATTATCGCAAGAAAACAGGTTAGCAGATATGATTGGGATATCAATATTCAAAAACTTCCGTCATATTAAACTGTAATTCAGGAAATAACTTTTGGGTAATGATTTCTTTTGTAAACTTTCAAGTTTCGAGTTCCTTAGATTTGTCATTTTCAAAATAAAATGTCTGAAGAAATCGGCTTTCAGGATTTAAAATCCAGTATTCTTTCACTTTACTTTCCTCGTACAAGTCAAGTTTTCTGTGTAGTCTTTTATAATGGTCGAAGCGGAAACTATTTCAACGATGAGGTCAGGCGCACCTAAATATCATCTGTCGTCTCATTTTTCCAAATTGCAAACAACACAAATGTCAGGTTGAACAACCGTGGTAATTTCATGATATTCTTGTCCTTTGTTTTTAATTAATAGGACATCAAACTGAGATTCATATACATCATATGCACTTTTTTTAAAGTAATTTCCTAAGTCTTTATGTTTAAATGCTTAAGTCAAAGAAAATTGATTTCATTTTAAAATTTCAACTCTCCACTATTCTAAGTTCAAATAACAATCGAAATCTGCTTCTTTTCTAGTAATTTCAGTTGAAAACAAATTTGTTCATACTAAATATTATAAATTTGTTAAGTTTTATTTATGATTAGATAGATAGGGTTTTTAGTAATATTATTGTTACATAGATAACGTTATTATTGTGAAACAAACAGGGTATGATTATTGTTTCGTAGACCTTAACAACGATAAAATCTAAACGACCATGATTAAAAAAACCATTCTATTATTCTTTTTTCTAAGTTTTTCTGTGTCTGTTTCATCTCAAGAAAAAGCATTTAAAAACGGAGAATGGTTGAGTTATAAGGTGAAATATGGGTGGTTTAATGCAAGCAAAGCAAGCATTACGGTCGAAGAAGACACCATAAATGGCAAACCTGTTCATCATGTTGTAGGTTTTGGAAAATCAACAGGACTTTTAGACATTTTTTTTAAAGTGAGGGATCGCTTTGAAACTTATATAGATACAGGTGTCGTTAGGCCTTATAAATTTATAAGAGACACCTATGAAGGCGGTTACACAAAAGACAAAGTCATATATTTCGATTACGAAGAAAATATGGCCACAGTAAATAATATCAAAAAAGACACGATTCATAAACACGACTTCAGCCCTAGTTCTCAAGATATGATGTCCGCATTATTTTACTTAAGAAACACAGTCGATGAGAATACGCTTAAAAAAGGTGACGAATTTGAGCTAAAAATGTTTTTTGATGAAGAAAATTTTGATTTTAAAGTCAAATATTTAGGTAAAGAAGTCATCGATACAAAGTTTGGCGATGTGCGTTGTTTGATTTTTAAGCCTTATGTAAAATCTGGAAGAGTCTTTAAAGAAGAAGAAAGTGTCACGGTGTGGATTTCTGATGATAAAAACAAAATTCCTATTCAAATCAAAGCTGAACTTGCTGTAGGATCGCTAGTTGCTAGAATTGAAAATTTTAAAGGACTCAAGCATCCTTTTAAGATATTGATGTGATATTTGAACGACAGCTAAGTCCTTAAAACAACTTATCTTTGCAGACTAAAATTTTTCATGCATGGCATTATCCGAACAAGAACTTGTTAGAAGAGAAAAGCTGCAACAACTTAAAGCTTTAAGTATCAACCCATTTCCAGCGGACGAAGTTGAAATAGATTCAGATGCTTCAACCATAAAAGCTGATTTTCAAGAAGGTAAACAGGTTAAAATTGCAGGGCGATTAATGTCCAGACGTATTCAAGGTAAAGCTTCTTTTGCAGAACTTCAAGATTCTAGTGGAAGGATTCAAGTCTATTTCAACAGAGATGAAATTTGTCCTGAAGAAGATAAGTCAAAGTACAATGAAGTTTATAAAAAGCTCCTAGACATAGGCGATTTCATTAAAGTTGAAGGCACTTTATTTGTCACCCAAGTAGGTGAAAAAACTGTTAGTGTAAAGAATTTTGAACTGCTCAGCAAAGCTTTAAAACCTTTGCCACTTCCCAAAAAGGACAAAGATGGAAACGAGTATGATGGTTTTACGGATCCTGAGCAGCGCTATCGCCAGCGTTATGCAGATTTGGTCGTAAACCCTCATGTTAAAGATGTTTTTGTAAAGCGTACAAAACTATTTAATGCCATGCGTCAGTTTTTTAATGATGCCGGCTATTTTGAAGTCGAAACGCCTATTCTGCAACCAATTCCTGGTGGTGCTGCTGCTCGTCCGTTTATCACGCATCACAACAGTTTGGACATTCCATTGTATATGCGAATCGCTAACGAGTTGTACCTTAAACGACTGATTGTAGGAGGGTTTGAAGGCGTTTATGAATTTTCAAAAAACTTTAGAAACGAAGGCATGGATCGCACCCATAATCCTGAGTTTACCGCTATGGAAATTTATGTGGCTTACAAAGATTACAACTGGATGATGGATTTTTGTGAGCAACTTCTAGAATATTGTGCGCTTGCCGTAAATGGTACGACGAAAGCAACTTTTGGAGAACACAAAGTCGATTTTAAAGCACCTTACAAACGCATCACAATGAGAGATGCTATTTTGGAACATACAGGTTTTGATATTGATGCTAAAACGGAAGAACAACTTCGCGTCGCAGCAATAGAAATGGGTATCGAGGTGGACGATTCCATGGGCAAAGGAAAATTGATAGATGAAATTTTTGGTGAAAAATGTGAAGGAAACTATATACAACCTACTTTTATCACCGATTATCCAAAGGAAATGAGTCCTCTTTGTAAAGAGCACCGTGAAAATCCAGAGCTTACGGAGCGATTCGAACTTATGGTCTGTGGAAAAGAAATTGCCAATGCGTATTCGGAACTTAACGACCCTATCGATCAAAGAGAACGTTTTGAAGCCCAGTTAAAACTAGCTGATCGAGGTGATGATGAAGCTATGTTTATAGACAACGATTTTTTACGGGCATTAGAATACGGCATGCCACCAACGTCGGGAATGGGAATAGGTATGGACCGATTAATCATGTTTCTAACCAATAATCAATCCATTCAAGAAGTTCTGTTCTTTCCTCAAATGAAGCCAGAAAAGAAGAAAGTCGCCTTAACGGATGATGCAAAATCGGTTCTTGATATCCTAAAAAAAGCAGAAAAATTACCTTTATCAGATTTAAAAGCTCAAGCTGGACTTTCCAACAAAAAATGGGATAAATCTATCAAAGAATTGACAAAAAACACTTTAGCGAAAGTCGAAAAAACAGCAGAAGGCTTATTTGTCGAAATTGTTTAATTGAAGTGTAGTTTGTAATTTATAACAAAACAAAAAAGCTGTCTTTAGTCAAGACAGCTTTTTGTTTAAGATATAAAAAGAAATTAGATGATCATTCCAGCCGCAACAGTTTCCTTGGTAGAATCGTCGATTAGGATGACGCTTCCAGTGTTTCTGTTGTCTCGGTATTCGTCTATCATCAATCTGTGTGTTGTTCTAAGCGTTACGCGAGCAATATCATTCATATGAAGTTCTTTGTCTTCTGTGTCTCTTTCAAACTTATTGATATCCATTTTGTATACGATATCTTTTATCATTGCCTTTTTCTCATTACTAGTGTGCATGATGGTATATTTGGTTCTAGGTCTTGCTGAACTTCTGTTCAACCAACAAAGCATGACATCAAATTCTTGAGATGTTTCAGGTTGATTGTTTTTCTTTACAATCATATCACCACGGCTAATGTCGATATCGTCTTCAAGCGTTACGGCAATGGACATTGGAGCAAAGGCTTCTTCCAATTCTTTCTCCCCAGCATTTATACTTTTTACTTTAGATGAGAATCCAGATGGTAAAACAGCAATTTCGTCGCCTACTCTTAGTATACCACTTTGCAATCTTCCAGCGTATCCTCTGTAATCTATAAAGCCTTCCAGTTGTGGTCTAATGACTGTTTGAACAGCAAATCGCATGTCAATTTTATTAATGTCGCTACTAATGTGTATAGTTTCCAAAGCATGTAATAAAGGCGAATCTTCATACCAATCCATGTTTTCAGAACGATTTACAACATTGTCTCCATCAAGAGCACTGATAGGAATATACCTAACGTCTCTTATGTATAGTTTTGATGAAAATTCTTCAAACTGTCTCACAATTTCGTTGAAAGTTTCTTCATCATAGTCCACCAAGTCCATTTTGTTTACACAGACCAAAATGTGTGGAATCTGAAGTAATGAAGCTATGTAAGCATGACGTTTAGTTTGCTCAATTACCCCATTTCGAGCATCGATAAGAATTATTGCAGCATTTGCAGTGGAAGCACCAGTTACCATATTTCGAGTATATTCGATATGTCCTGGGGTATCGGCTATGATAAATTTTCTTTTTGGGGTTGTGAAATATCTATAAGCCACATCGATAGTGATACCTTGCTCTCTTTCGTCTTTAAGACCATCTGTGAAAAGCGCTAAGTCTACACCATCAATTCCTTTTTGTTTACTTGTATTTTCTATTGCACTTAATTGGTCTTCGAAAATAGATTTAGAATCATAAAGCAATCTACCAATAAGCGTACTTTTTCCATCATCTACACTTCCTGCTGTAGTGAATCTAAGTAATTGATTATATTTAATATCCATATGTATGTTTCTTTAATGTGTAAATTAGTATTTATTATTCTAGAAATAGCCTTCTTTTTTACGGTCTTCCATGGCCGTTTCAGAACGCTTATCATCAGATCGATTGCCTCTTTCTGTCTGTCTCATTGAAGAAACTTCTTCCACTATCTTTTCAAGTGTATCGGCTTCAGACTCGATACCGCCAGTAATAGTAATATCGCCTAAAGTTCTAAATCTTATCTTTTTGTTTACTATTTCTTCATTTGGTTCCAGCTTTAAAAACTCAGAATTAGGAATCCAGGAGTCATTTCTCCAGACCACATCCCTTTGGTGTGCGATGTACAAAGAAGGAATAGAGATATTTTCTCTTAGGATATAGTTCCAAACATCCATTTCTGTCCAGTTACTGATAGGGAATGCTCTAAAATGTTCTCCTTCAAAGTGTTTACCATTCAGTAGATTCCAAAGTTCAGGGCGTTGGTTTTTTGGATCCCATTGTCCAAAATCGTCTCTGTGCGAAAAGAAACGTTCTTTTGCTCTGGCTTTTTCCTCATCTCTTCGACCACCACCGATGGCGCAATCCACTTTATTGTCTTCTATAGCATCCAAAAGTGTCGTGATTTGAAGCGCATTTCGCGTCGCATTTTTACCTTTTTCTTCTGCAACACGACCTTTATCTATCGATTCCTGTACAGAACCAACGATGAGTTTTACGCCTAATTCCTCAATCAAATCATCTCTGAATTTGATAGTTTCAGGAAAATTATGACCCGTATCTACGTGCATTAAGGCAAAAGGAATTTTTGCAGGATAGAAGGCTTTTTTAGCTAAATGCGTGACCAAAATGGAATCCTTGCCGCCAGAAAATAAAATGACTGGATTTTGAAATTGAGCCCATACCTCTCTTAGAATAAAGATTGCTTCAGACTCTAATTCATCTAAATAATTGAGATAATACTTATTCATTAGTTTATTTATTTTAGATTGTTTGTTATGTAATCGTAAACCTCTTTTGCCGAGGCTTCTATGGTTTTATTCTGTGTTTTTACTCTTACTTCTGGGTCAATCGGTGCTTCATATGGCGCGGAAATCCCCGTAAAATTTTTAATCTCTCCTTTTCTAGCTTTTGCATATAAGCCTTTAACATCTCTTTGCTCACATATTTCCAAAGGTGTATCCACAAAAACTTCAACAAAATCCTTTTCTCCAATAATGTGTTTAACAATTTCTCTGTCTTTTATTGTAGGAGAAACAAAAGCGGCAATGCAAATCTGCCCAGAATCCACAAAAAGTTTTGCTACTTCTGCAATTCGTCTAAGGTTTTCTGCTCTGTCTTCGGCTGTAAATGTCAGTCCTTTGTTTATGCCTTGTCTGATGTTGTCACCATCTAAAGTATAGGTTTTATAACCGTTATTAAATAATTGTTGTTCGACAGCATTTGCAATTGTAGATTTTCCAGAACCTGATAAACCTGTAAACCATAAGACAAAACTTTTTTGGTTCATTTGTTTTTCTCGATCTGCCCTAGTTATATTATAATGATGAAAAACTGTATTTTCACTCATAACCTTAAGATTTTGAAACTAAAAAGTAATTGTTTAATAGATTTTCTCTGTTGTAAACCATTGGTTCTCCTGTATTTTGGTCAATGACTTTAAGTCCAACAGCTTCGCAAATTGCTTGTCCGGCAGCTGTGTCCCATTCCATGGTTGGTGCAAAACGAGGATAGACATCTGCTAAACCTTCTGCTACCAAACAAAATTTTAGAGAACTCCCTTTAGAGACTATTTCTATAGCTTTGTTTTGGCTTTGCTTAAGTTGTTCAATAAACTTAAGTGTATCATCATTCATATGAGATCTGCTCCCTACAACTCTTACTTTTTCGTCCTCTTTAGGTTGAATGACTTGTAAATTTTCTAGATTTTGTTCTAATGAATTTTCATTATTCCAAACAACTTTATAAGATACATTTTCATTAACTAGGCCAACATACAATTCGCTTGAAACAGGTACATATATCACACCGAATACAGGTTTTTGGTCTTCAATCAAAGCAATGTTTACTGTAAATTCTCCATTCTTTTTTATAAATTCTTTTGTACCATCAAGCGGGTCAATGATCCAGCACTTCGACCACTCTTTTCTCTCGTCATAGGTTTTGTTTTTGTTTTCTTCACTTATCATGTCTATGCCAAGAGGCTCAAGTGTTTCGACAATAGCTTTGTTTGCTTTTTGGTCTGCAATTGTCAAAGGAGAGTCATCACCTTTGTAAGTCACATCAAAATCTGTCTCGTAAACTTCTAGTATTTTGTCTCCACCTTTTATGGCAGCAACAATGGCTTCTTTAAAAATCCTATCCATCTTTTAATTTCTTAAATTTTTGCAAACATACAATAAATTTTATATCCTACTAATTTAGTAGAGATTAAATTTTGGTTAACTCAACTCCTTACCATTTAATGGTTAACTTATGGTTCATTCCTTTAAAGATTTTCAACTTTATACCAGCTTATCAGGTGATAATAGTCATAAAACATCTGTTTTTAATGTTATAATGAAAGAACACATTCTATTAATGCATATCTTTGAGAAGGTTGTTTATACTTTCAGATTGTAACAAAATTGGAATTTTGACAACACATCTATACTAAACTTAAATCCCTATATCATGAGTTATCTTGGTTTTTACATTATTGCCATCCCGGTACTATTTCTTCTTTACAAAACATTCTTTATTGTCAAACAGCAGACTTCTGGTGTTGTCGAGAGACTTGGTAAATTTCAAAGCGTGAGGAGTTCTGGATTTCAACTAAAAATTCCGGTTATCGATGCTTTAGTTGGACGTATAAATCTAAAGGTTCAACAGCTTGACGTCATGGTCGAAACAAAAACTAAAGATGATGTATTTGTAAAATTGAAAGTTTCTGTTCAATATCAGGTCATGAAAAGTAAAGTTTACGAGGCTTTTTACAAATTGGAAAGCCCTCGAGCACAAATTACATCTTATGTATTTGATGTGGTTAGAGCCGAAGTGCCAAAGATGAAATTGGATGAGGTTTTTGAGCGTAAGGACGATATTGCAATAGCTGTAAAAAGCGAATTGAACGAAGCCATGATTGAGTATGGTTATGATATTATAAAAACCCTTGTCACCGATATCGATCCAGATGAGCAGGTTAAAGAAGCGATGAATAGGATTAATGCTTCTGAAAGAGAGAAAGTTGCCGCAGAATTCGAAGCTGAAGCCGAACGTATAAAAATTGTAGCTAAAGCACGTGCTGAAGCAGAAAGCAAACGTTTACAAGGTCAAGGTATTGCAGACCAAAGAAGAGAAATTGCGAGAGGACTTGAGGAAAGTGTAGATGTGTTAAACAATGTAGGTATAAACTCTCAAGAAGCGTCTGCTCTAATCGTTGTTACACAACATTACGATACGCTTCAATCTATTGGTGCCGAGACAGATACAAATCTGATTTTGTTACCAAACTCGCCACAAGCTGGTAGTGATATGCTTAATAATATGATTGCTTCTTTTACGGCATCAAGTCAAATTGGAGAACATATGAAGCAAAAAAATAAAAACAAAAACTCTGAAAGTTTGGAGTAAGACCTTGTTGGAATAACATAAAAAAGGTGGAATATCAATATTCCACCTTTTTTTATAATTAGTTTTTATTTTAATTCTAATGACTTACTCTTCGATATCTAGTTTTAAACTTAGTTCCTTAAGCTGCTCTTCATCCAAAGTTGCTGGAGCATCAATCATGACATCTCGACCCATATTGTTTTTTGGAAACGCAATAAAATCCCTTATGGTTTCTTGTCCTCCAAGAATGGCAACCAATCTATCAAGTCCAAAAGCAATACCACCATGTGGTGGGGCACCGTATTCAAAAGCATTCATTAAAAAGCCAAATTGATTTTGAGCTTCTTCTTTGCTAAAGCCTAGCAATTCAAGCATTCGGCTCTGCATTGTTTTGTCGTGAATTCTTATGGAACCACCTCCAATTTCGTTTCCATTTAGCACCAAATCGTAGGCATTGGCACGTACTTCGCCTGGTGAAGTTTCCAACAAGGCTTCATCTTCAGCCTTTGGAGAGGTAAACGGATGGTGCATCGCGTGGTAACGTTGGGTATCTTCATCCCATTCTAAAAGTGGAAAGTCTACAACCCAAAGCGGCGCGAACTCATTCGATTTTCTTAAGCCTAATCGCTCGGCCATTTCCATTCGTAAAGCGCTTAATTGCGCTCTTGTCGAATTGGTGTCTCCGGATAAAACGGCGATCAAATCACCAGGCTTTGCGCCTGTTTTTTCAGCCCATGATTGTAAGTCTTCTTGCGTGTAAAATTTATCGACCGAAGATTTAAAGCTACCGTCTTCATTACACTTGACATACACCATGCCTTTAGCGCCAACTTGTGGTCTTTTTACCCAGTTTATGAGTTTGTCAATTTCTTTTCGGGAATAAGAAGCACATCCTGGGATGGCAATCCCAACAACTAATTCTGCTTCGTCAAAAATCTTGAAGTTTTTATGTTTAGCAACATCATTCAACTCTCCGAATTTCATACCAAACCTGATGTCAGGCTTGTCATTTCCATAGGTTTTCATTGCGTCGTCGAATGTCATTCTAGGGAAATCTTCGATTTCTATATTATGAGTAGTTTGAATTAGATGCTTAGTTAAGCCTTCAAATGTTTGTAATATATCTTCCAGATTGACAAAAGACATTTCGCAATCTATTTGTGTAAATTCTGGTTGTCTATCTGCTCTTAAATCTTCGTCCCTAAAGCACTTTACAATTTGAAAGTAGCGTTCCAATCCGCCAACCATCAACAATTGTTTGAAGGTTTGTGGCGATTGAGGTAAAGCATAAAATTGACCTTTGTTCATTCGGCTAGGAACTATAAAATCACGTGCGCCTTCAGGTGTAGATTTAATGAGGTATGGTGTTTCAACTTCTACAAAATTTCTTTCAGATAAGTAGTTTCGCACAGCCATCGACACTTGACTTCTGAAAATAAGTTTGTCTTTTACAGGCTCTCTTCGGATGTCGAGGTATCTGTATTTCATTCTTAATTCGTCACCACCGTCAGTTTCGGTTTCTATGGTAAATGGCGGAAGTTTGGATTCATTTAAAATTTCAAAATTTTCAACCAAAACCTCTATTTCACCCGTAGGGATTTGAAGGTTTTTGGATTCTCTTTCAATTACTTTACCTTCTACTTTAATTACGAACTCCCTGTTTAGAGAATTAGCTTTGTCAAACACGTCTTTAGGCGTTCTTTCTTCGTCGAAAACCAATTGGGTTATGCCATAACGGTCTCTTAAATCTACCCAAATAATGAAACCTTTGTTCCTTACCTTTTGAACCCATCCTGATAGAATAACATGATTATCAAGATGATTTATAGTTAAGTCGCTATTTTGATGCGTTCTATACATATTTGAAAATTTTGATTTGCAAAAATAACTAAGAATATTGTTTTGATACCATAATATGAGTTTAATTGCTTTCTTTTCGAGTTTCCTATTCATTTGTGTATTTGTTGATTATAGAAGTCACAAGTCAACTTAGATTAGTCATATAATTGGTACAATTTGTTTGAAATAATTACCAATTTTTCAAATGATATATGCTAAAAATGAATTTTTCATAAATGTTAAGGAATCTTTAAAAAAGATAAAGACTTCATTTTAATCTTTTCTCAAAACTTTTATATTTGGCATCAAAACATTCCATAATTATGAAAATAGGTGTTCCCATTGAAATTAAAAACAACGAAAGTCGTGTTTCTGTTACTCCTGCTGGTGTATTCGATTTGACCAGAGCCAATCATGAGGTTTATGTTCAATCTGATGCTGGTTTGGCGAGTGGATTTTTGAATCAAGACTATAAAAACGCAGGAGCAATCATTTTGGAGACAATCGAAGAGGTTTATGATGTAGCCGAAATGATTGTTAAGGTGAAAGAGCCAATAGAAAAAGAATATGGTCTGATAAAGGAAAATCAGGTGGTGTTTACATATTTTCATTTTGCATCCAGCCAGAAACTAACTGAGGCAATGGTAGCTTCGAAAGCTATATGTATTGCCTATGAAACAGTTGAAGAAGATGACGGAAGTTTACCGCTTTTGACACCGATGTCTGAAATCGCTGGAAGAATGGCGACACAACAAGGGGCAAAATATTTAGAAAAACCGATTCAAGGAAAAGGAATTTTACTAGGAGGTGTTCCTGGTGTTCCACCTGGAAAAGTTCTTGTTTTAGGTGCCGGTGTTGTAGGAATCCAATCTGCAAAAATGGCTGCTGGTCTAGGCGCTAGTGTTGTCATAATGGATATTGATATGAAAAAGCTAAGGTATGTAAATGACGTTATGCCTCCTCACGTTGTTACTGAATTCTCTAACGAATACAATATTAGAAAGCATATTAAAGATGCAGACTTAATTATTGGAGCTGTTCTGATTACAGGAGCTAGAGCCCCAAAATTGATCAAGAGAGAAATGCTCAAAGAAATGCAACATGGAACCGTAATGGTTGATGTCGCGGTAGATCAAGGTGGATGTTTCGAAACTACTAAGCCGACGACACATGAAAGTCCAACTTATATCGTAGATGGAATTGTTCATTATTGTGTTACAAATATGCCTGGCGCAGTGCCTTATACGTCCACCTTAGCATTAACCAATGTTACTTTTCCATTTGTTAAAAAGTTAGCGGATAAAGGATGGAAAGAAGCTACAGAACAAGATGAAAGACTTAAAAAGGGAATAAATATCATTCATGGTCACATCGTTTTGGATGAATTATTAGATTTGTTCTGATAAATGCCTGAACCCTTGATAACAAAAAAATCCAAGTTTAAAAACTTGGATTTTTTTGTTTTTTATATAATAAGTTGTGTTATTCAACTTCCATGGTGACAGTTTTGCTTATTTCACCTTGTTCCTCATTTAATTTGAAATGGTGTTTTCCATGAACACCTTCTCCTTTCATAGCTTCAATTTTAGCTTCTACTTCAGAGGCAGTGCCTTTTATGATTTCTTTCTTTTGTTTTTCTTCACCATTCTCCATATAAGTTGTGATGACTGTTGCGGTGGCATTAGGGCCTTCAGATTCGATTATTATTTCTTCAGTAATATTTATTTCAGCTTTAGCCATTATTTCATTGCCGTGGTCGCCTAATATTGGAGCAATGACTAAACCAATTAAACATGTCAATTTGATTAAGATGTTCATAGAAGGTCCAGAAGTGTCTTTAAATGGATCACCAACAGTATCTCCAGTGACAGCAGCTTGATGAGGAGCTGATGGATTATCTTCTTTGTGTTTGTAATAGGTCTTTCCATTTATTTCTACACCTGCCTCGAAAGATTTTTTAGCATTATCCCAAGCGCCGCCAGCATTGTTTTGGAAAATAGCCCACATGACTCCAGACACACATACACCTGCCATGTAACCACCTAAAACTTCGGCACCTAGCGGAAAATCATTATTTACTATAGCAGTTCCAAGACCCATAACGACTGGTGTTACAATTGTAATAAGACCAGGAATCACCATTTCTTTTAAGGCTGCTTTTGTGGAAATGTCCACACATTTAGCATATTCGGGTGTTGCTTTACCTTCCATAATGCCAGGAATTTCTCTAAATTGTCGTCTTACTTCTTCAACCATTTGACCAGCAGCTTTACCTACAGATTCCATCGTTAAAGCAGAAAAGATCACAGGAATCATTCCACCAATAAATAATGCAGCCAATACAGGCGCTTTAAAAATATTTATACCATCTATACCTGTAAAAGTAACATATGCCGCAAATAATGCTAAAGCTGTTAATGCAGCCGATGCAATTGCAAAACCTTTTCCTACGGCAGCCGTTGTATTACCTACAGAATCAAGAATATCAGTTCTTTCTCTTACATGTGGTTCCAATTCACTCATTTCGGCAACTCCACCAGCGTTGTCAGCAATTGGTCCAAAGGCGTCAATCGCTAATTGCATTGCTGTCGTGGCCATCATTGCGGAAGCGGCTAGTGCTACTCCATAAAATCCAGCTAAAGCGTAAGAACTCCAAATAGCAACAGCAAATAAAATAACAGATAAAAATGTAGATTTCATACCTACCGCCAAACCTGATATGATGTTTGTAGCCGCTCCTGTGGAAGAGTTTCTAACAATGTCCAGAACAGGTTTTTTTCCTAAACTGGTATAGTATGCCGTAACGATAGAAATCAAGGCACCTACAATCAAACCAATCGTTGCAGTATAAAATACATGTCGAGAAGGGACGGATTTATACCCTTCACCAAAGAACTTCATCTCCATCGTTTCTGGTAGCATCCATCGAATTAAAAACCAACTCACTATTAATGTAATAACTATGGAAACCCAATTACCAATATCTAAGGCTCTTTGAACTTTAGATTCTTTGGCATCATTTCCTGATACTCTAACTAAAAATGTTCCTATGATAGAAGCTAAAATGCCAACACCTGCGATAACAAGAGGTAATAAAATTGGTCCCATGTTGTTGAAGCTGTCAGTAAAAGCAGTTCCAGCCTTATCGGCCATGTCTTTAATTACATAATTTCCCAGAACCATTGCAGCCAGAACGGTTGCTACATAAGATCCAAATAAGTCAGCGCCCATTCCTGCCACATCACCTACATTGTCACCAACGTTGTCTGCTATTGTTGCTGGGTTTCTAGGATCGTCTTCTGGAATTCCAGCTTCTACTTTTCCAACTAAATCTGCACCAACATCTGCCGCTTTAGTATAAATACCTCCACCAACACGAGCAAATAGTGCAATACATTCAGCTCCTAAAGAGAAACCAGCTAAGGCTTCAAGAGCAACAGTCATTTCGTCATAAAAGTTACTTTCTCCAGTGACGAACATTTTTAAAAAGATAACAAAAAATATGCTCAAACCTAAAACGGCAAGGCCAGCAACGCCAAGTCCCATGACTGTTCCTCCGCCAAAAGATACTTTCAATGCTTTTGGTAAACTGGTTTTAGCGGCTTCTGCCGTACGTCCATTTGCTTCTGTTGCAATACGCATCCCAATATTTCCAGCTAAGGCAGAAAATATAGCTCCAAATATGAAGGCCACAATGATAATGTATGGTGTAGTAGGAACGACATAAGATACGACACCTAATGAAATGGAAGCCAAAACCACGAAACTTAAAAGTAAACGATATTCAGCAGATAGAAAGGCCAAGGCACCTTCTTTAATAGATTTTGAAATGCTTTGCATTTTTTCGTTACCGGCATCTTGTTTTTTTACCCAAGCCATTTTTACCAGCATAAAAACAAGGCCTAAGATTGCAAGTCCAATCGGTACATAAATTATATTTTGTTCCATAGAAAATTGAATTATTTTAAAAATTTGCCAAAAATACTCAAATTATATTACATAAAGCACCAAAACTGGTCTTTGTAATTGAGTAAATATTTTTATCCGATTGAGAAGTCAGAATCTTGTGTATCACTCTGTTTAAAGCGTTCTGAGCAACTGGTGACTATAGCTTGTGCTTGAAAGACATCACCCCAACCTCCAACATCAACTTTTTTCTTTTCCAAATCTTTATAAACTTGGAAAAAGTGTTCGATCTCTTGTATGAGGTGAGGATTTAGTTCTTTTAAATCGTTGACTTTTGAAGAAATGGGGTCACTTATTGGAACACAAATAATTTTTTCGTCAGGTCCTTTTTCATCGGTCATATGAAAAACGCCTATTGGTTTGACTTCCATTACACATCCTGGAAAAGTTGGCTCGGTTACTAAAACGAGCACATCAAGAGGGTCGCCATCCAAAGCTAATGTTTCAGGGACAAAGCCGTAATCTGCAGGATACATCATTGAAGAAAATATCATTCTGTCATAGCGAATTTTCTTTAATTTGAAATCGTATTCATATTTGTTTCTGCTTCCTTTTGGAATTTCAATAAGTACGTCGAAAGTCATTTTGTTTGAATTAATATTCTAAACAAAAATAGTGATTATAACCCATTAAGTGTCTGTAATTTTAGAAATAAAACCCAAAAGCACCTGTAATTCCAAAATTCCGTGCGTTTGGTACTTCGAAGTAGTTTCCTCTAAAGTGAAAATCGATTCTAAACACTCTAAAGATATTTCCTACTCCAAAACTATATGAGTAATATATGTTTCTGTTTGGCGCAAATAAAACAGGGTTTGATGTCGATGCATTTAAGAGTCTGCTTTCGTCGGAGATGTCGCCATATACGCTTCTAAAAGTTACAATTTCTCTTAAGTCAAGATTTCTGAGCAAAGGAATTCTTGAGAAAAATCTACCATTAAAATTGTGTTCCAGTTGAAGGCTAACATATTCATCGGTGACAAACTCATAAAAATCAAGAAGTGGAAATGTGCCTTGAATTGTAAATAACGTCTGGTTTCCTGGAACCACATTTAGCAGTCCTAAAGGGACTGCCCCAAATGTTTTGCCAGCCTCAAAAGTAGAGGTAAATTTTCCAAAACCACCCAACAAAATGGGTTGCGTGTACAGCAGTTGTAACCTATCATAATTAAAATTGCTGTTGAATAAACCTTCTATTCCTCTTGTGTATTTCAGAAGTACGTCAGGATACGCACCAGCATTTACTTGATAGCGTTCGACGCCGTAACCTGTTGTTTTTTTATTGGGCGTATAGTTAATGCTAAATGATAGTTCTGACTGATTGGTTTGTTCCTCTATTTGGGTTCGAGCTTCATCTGTGTAATATGCTAAGCTGAAGAGATTTGTGTCGGCTCCAATTAAGGTTCTGTAACTGCCTTCCAATCTTACCTTAAAGTTATAAAACGGTTCTGCTTCGAGTGCTAAACCACCCAAATTTATATTTGTTAATGTTGTGTTTGCAGCAACGGTAAATGGTGAGTTGGAAACCAAACTACGTCCCAAAACGTCGTTTGAGCTTGTAAGACTAGCCCCAAGCTGTTCAATATCTCTTCGGTTGCCGCCTGATAGAATTAATCTTGATTTTCGGTCAAGCATTACTTTTCCGCCAATGCCATATTTAAACTTATTGTCATTAAAGCCATAGGCTGTAAATCCTTGTATGCGCCAAGTATCGTTTTGCCCAAAATAAGTTCGTCCACCAACTCTTAGCCTAATGCCTTCGATATCATTAAATCCAAAGGTAGAAAAAACTGGTCCAAAATCCCAGCCATCAAATTCGTAGTAATTGGTTGCCAATACCGTGGCAACATCGTAAACATTTTTAAATGCTTTAACTGTTTTAAGGGTGTCTACAAGGGTGTAAATTTCTTTTTCATCTTTTTTAAGTTCTTCAAGTCGATTTTCTGCCCAAAACAAGCTGTCTCTGTCAAAAACCTGATCGCGGTAAGGATTTACTTGACGTTCATAAAATTCCTTATCTTTTTCTTGGTCAAAGGCGTAATTGTCATATAGTGTAGTCCTTTTTCCATAAACACCACGAGATTCTTCCTTTTTTCTAAATGTAAAATCTGACATGAAGTAGTCTCTTTTCATTAAGAAAATAGAATCATTTAAAACATCAAACTCTTGTTCGATATACACATCTTTGACCCAGTTGATGTTGGCGCTTTTTGTCATGGCCAATTCAATTTTTTTAATTGCCCATGTGGTATCATTTACCCAAAATTCGCCTCTAAAGGTCAGTTCGTTTTTCCGTCTTGGATAATATATAATGTTATAACACCATCTGTTATCAATAAATGCCGTGTCGGCTAAAATATAATTGTAATTGTCTATACCTGTGGTCGAAAGTGGGCTAACAAAACTTTTGTCAAAAATCTTGATATAATTGTCATAGACATCGTAATCGGAATATAAGTCTTGTATAAATGCAACTAGGCTTTGATTGTTGCTAAAACCTGAATTTTTATTTCCTTTTAAATCTTCTTTCTTTTTGTTAATCTCATTGTCGCCGTAAACTTTGGAAACGGCTTCGTTTATAAAAATTGGTAAATACGTTTTTCCCGTAACTTCGTTGGTATCTGTTTGCTCAAAAATAAACTCCATACCTTTAAAAAGTCTGCTTTTAATAAGACTGCTGTCAATCGTATTTAAATCAAACTGAAGTTTTTCGTACTTGTCATATTGGTATTGTTTAAATTTCTTGACCCCATTTGCTCTTCTGTTTGCCCATATTTTTCTGAGGATATCAATGGCAGGATTATTTTTTTTCGAGGTTTTTCCAGAAAATACCATGACCTCATCTAAAGATTCTGTGTCTGGCGACATTATTATTTTAAGGTCTAAGGAATTTCTTTGATTTAGTTTGAAATCAAGGGTTTTAAAACCTACAAAAGAGATGATAATGGCCTCATAATCAGCGTTAGATTGGAGGTAAAATTTTCCGTTTTCATCTGAAATCGTTCCAACACTAGAGTTTTTGAAAATAATATTGGCGAAGGCAACTGGTTCATCAAATTCATCAAAAATATAACCTCCAACTTTAGTTTGAGCAAAAGTCAAGATGGTAAAGAATAAGAAGAAAAGTGTGATGTTATTTTTCATCTGTTTAAAAACTTCGTTGCTTTTAGATTATTATAGCTTGATAAGTAAATTTAACATTGGTGAATTATTTTGTTGAAGTTTAGATCGTTATGAATATGAAATTTTGAGATATTTTTAGGCCATGGTCATAAAAAAACCTCATTTGAGGATTCAAATGAGGTTCGCAATCTAATAAATTAATTCTTACAAATACATTACTTTTTTAACGGCTTTTATCACATCTTCATGATTAGGTAACCACTCTTTTAATAGAGAAGGTGAGTATGGCGCTGGTGTATCGGCTGTATTTAATTTGATAATAGGCGCATCAAGAAAATCGAAGGCATGGCGTTGGATATGGTATGTGATTTCTGTTGAAACATTTCCAAATGGCCAAGCTTCTTCAAGACATATTAATCTGTTAGTCTTTTTTACTGAGTTTTCTATGCATTCATAATCCAAAGGTCTAACCGTTCTTAGGTCAATAATCTCGCAGGAAATGCCTTCTTTTTCCAGTAAGTCTGCAGCTTTGTAAGCTTCTTTTATAATTTTTCCAAAAGAAACGATAGTCACGTCTTTACCTTCTCTTTTGATATCCGCTTTTCCAATAGGGATGGTATATTCTTCCTCTGGCACTTCGCCTTTGTCGCCATACATTTGTTCACTTTCCATAAAAATAACAGGGTCATCATCTCTAATTGAAGATTTTAATAGCCCTTTTGCGTCGTATGGATTGGACGGCACAACAACTTTTAGTCCTGGAGTATTGGCGTACCAACTTTCAAAAGCTTGAGAATGCGTAGCACCCAATTGTCCAGCTGAAGCTGTTGGCCCTCTAAAAACGATAGGAATGTTTATTTGCCCACCAGACATTTGTCTCATTTTGGCAGCATTGTTAATTATTTGGTCTATTCCAACTAATGAGAAGTTAAAGGTCATAAATTCCACTATTGGTCGATTGCCATTCATGGCAGAACCTACACCTATCCCTGCAAAACCCAGTTCAGATATTGGTGTATCGATCACCCTATCCGGACCAAATTCATCTAACATTCCTTTTGAAGCCTTGTATGCGCCGTTGTATTCTGCAACCTCTTCACCCATCAGGTAAACAGACTTGTCGGCTCTCATTTCTTCACTCATTGCTTCACATACGGCCTCCCGAAATTGTATAGTTCTCATATTGATATTTAGTAGTTACTAATATGTCGCAAAACTAATAAAATTATCTATTATTTTTTATTTTTAATTTAATAAAACTAAACTAGAAATTTTAACCCCTTAAATAAGAATACTTAAATCTATTTTTCCCTAAGATATATTCAATTTTAGAAGATTTTAGTCTTTATTATACTATGATCTTATTAGTGATGGTGCTTCTTGCCATGGTTATCCCAAAATTTTTTTACTTCTTTATGATTCTTGAAGGCTAATTTTAACAATTGTTCATTACTAGAATTTTTTAGGGCAATTTTATCTAAACCTTTTTGAATCAAGGAATCTTTTAGCTTGTTTGTATAATACAATTTAAGGTCGTGATGACTGTCATCTATAAAAAATAGCTTTAGAATATATGGGTGATTAATACCTATTTTCTTTCCTATTAAAATAAGATCTTTTTCATTAATATATAGATATTTAGAAAGTCTATTCCAGCTATAATTTATTCTGTGGTAAGCATTGTTGGCTAATTTCCAATCATCAAATTTGTAGTATAAGTAAACACCTAAAGAATCTCTTTTAGAAAAAGTTTTTTTGTTTTTGAAAAGTTGTTCGTTGGCTACAATACAATTAAAATCTTCTTTTGAAATCTTAATCAAATCTTGATTAGAGTTTAGATTATACAAGCAAAGTGTTGAAAAAATTAAACTATCTCTTTTCTTGAGTTTAATATCTTTAATTTCAATTGATTGACAATAAAACTGAAAAGGAATAACAAGAAAAAAAATTTTTAATAACATTATAAATTCTCTTCTTGATGAGTTAATATTACACTGTTCGCAAGTGGATATGCAACGCAAAGCAAAATAAAGCCATCATCCAGTTGGTCATCGTCTAAAAATGCATTTTCGCTTTGATCGATAACACCATGTATAAGTTTTGCAGCACAAGTAGACGATAAGCCTGCTCTATCTGAAAACGGCAATTCTATACCTAGTTCTTCTGCTCTATCTAGAATCGGATAATTATCTGGGCAAGAAAACGTTTCGTCTATACCTTCATTATAATTATAAACATTTACTTGAAAGTAATCTATGTTTTTTGGAAATACCTTTTTTGATAACTCTGATTTTCTAATATTTGCTAAATCTAAATAGCTTTGAAGACTAGAATATTTATTAATAATACCATCTTTGGATGTTTGACTAAAAGAGTTTTTCATGTTAAATTCAATTTCTAAATCTTCCCATGTTATTGATTTTTCGAATTCATCATTAAAAGAGTTTTCGTTACAACCAAGAAATAAAGAAATAAGCAATAAGCCTAAAAAATAAAATTTTGTTTTCATGATGTTTATTTAAATTTCATCAAATTTAATTTTTAATTTTTAATTTTTAATTTTTAATTTTTAATTTTTAACAAAAACTCCATATTTTTATTATGCATGCATAGTAAATCAAAGATAAAGTATTATCTTCGCAAACGATTTATTTAAAACAAAAATACAATGAAAATATTAGTCTGTATAAGTAATGTTCCAGACACAACTTCTAAGATAAATTTTGTTGAAAATGATACAAAGTTTGATACGAACAGTGTTCAATTTATCATCAATCCAAATGACGAATTTGGTTTAACCCGAGCGATGTGGTTCAAGGAAAAGCAAGGCGCATCGGTAGATATTATCACTGTTGGGCAGAAAGATGTGGAACCTACAATGCGGAAGTGTTTGGCAATTGGTGCAGATAGAGCCATAAGAGTGGATGCAGAACCTAGAGATGCATTTCAGGTTGCCAAGGAAATTGCAAATGTCGCCCAAGAAAAGGGATATGATTTGATCATTGCCGGAAGAGAGTCTATAGATTACAATGGAGGCATCGTACCTGGCATGGTAGCTAAATATTTAGGTGCACAATTTGTAAATACTTGTGTCTCACTTGAGATTGAAGGTTCCAATGCAACTGCTGTTAGGGAGATAGATGGCGGAAAAGAAACCTTGTCCTGCTCACTTCCACTTGTTGTTGGTGGCCAAAAAGGCCTTGTTGAAGAAAAAGATTTACGTATTCCAAACATGAGAGGAATTATGATGGCTAGAAAGAAGCCTCTGGAAGTTAAACCACCAACGGTTGAAGACATTCAAGTTGAATTTTCTAGTTTTAGCAAACCAGCTCCTAAAGGAGATGTTAAACTCGTAGACCCAGAAAACATAGATCAGTTGATCGAATTACTACATAACGAAGCAAAAGCAATTTAATTTAAACATAAAAATACCATGTCCATACTTATATATGCAGAATCCGAAAATGGAAAGTTGAAGAAGACCTCATATGAACTTGCGTCTTATGCCTACAAAATTGCTCAAAATACACAGGATCAGGTTGTTGCAGTGGCTGTCAACGCTCAAAACCTTGATTCATTAGGTCAATATGGCGTTAGTAAAGTTGTAAGTGTTACTTCAGAAGAGTTATCTACTTTCAATTCAGAAACTTATTCAGAAGTTTTAACCTTAGTTGCACAGCAAGAAAACGCAAACTTGGTTATCATAAGTCAAAGCGCCAATGCTAAATACTTAGCACCTTTGTTGGCCGTGAACCTTGAAGCGGGTTACGCTTCTAATGTTGTTGCATTACCAGAATTAGAAGGTGGTTTTACTGTTAAGCGTTCAGTGTTTACAAACAAAGCTTTTGGCAAAGCAGAAATCAAAACAGATACTAAAATTGTAGGCTTGTCTAACAACGCCTATGGACTTCATGAAAATCAAGTGTCCTGTGTCGTCGAAGATTTTAATCCGTCAATATCCCAAAGTGGAATTGCTGTTCAGTCTGTTGATAAGAATACAGACAAAGTAAGTATTGCAGATGCAGAAGTGGTTGTTTCAGGAGGTAGAGGTTTAAAAGGACCCGAAAATTGGCATCTTATCGAAGATTTGGCGGATGTATTAGGTGCGGCAACAGCTTGTTCAAAACCAGTGAGTGATATGGGGTGGCGTTCTCATGGAGAGCATGTTGGGCAAACAGGAAAGCCAGTTGCTTCCAACCTCTATATTGCAATCGGTATTTCTGGAGCTATTCAACACCTTGCTGGAATCAACTCTTCCAAAACTAAAGTGGTTATTAATACAGACTCAGAAGCGCCTTTTTTCAAAGCAGCAGATTACGGCATTGTAGGCGATGCTTTTGAAGTTGTTCCTCAATTAATAGAAAAATTAAAAGAATTTAAGGCGAGTAACGCTTAATTTTTTTATTTTTACTAAAATAGCGGTCTAAAAATAATTTGAGCATTCTCGTTATTTTTAGACCGTTTTTTATTTGCATATAATGAATCTAATTCAACTTGACATAAAAGGAATATCCTATAGTCAAACCCAAACAGGAGCATACGCTTTATTGCTAAGTGAAGTTCAAGGCAACAGGCAGCTGCCAATTGTAATTGGTGCATTTGAAGCCCAATCGATTGCAATTGCTTTGGAAAAAGATATTAAACCACCAAGACCCTTGACTCATGATTTATTCAAGACATTTTCAGATACCTTTTTTATAAAGTTAAGTAGAGTTATCATTCATAAGTTGGTTGATGGTATTTTTTACGCAAGTTTGATTTTTGTCAAAGACGGCCAAGAACAAACTGTGGATGCACGAACAAGCGATGCGATTGCATTGGCATTAAGGTATAAGGCGCCAATTTTTACTTACAAGACAATCTTGGATAAAGCTGGAATAGAACTCAAAGGTCCTTCCTATACCAATGTAAAACAATCAAGTAAACCCGTTGAAACAGAAGTAAAATCTGGTTTCGACCTAAAAAATTTAAGTCTCGCTGAGTTGAATAAACTCTTGGAAGATGCTGTAGCAAACGAAGAATACGAAAAAGCTGCTAGCATTAGGGATGAAATTACCAAACGTAGTTGATCTTTATGAAACTCTTTTTACCCTTTTTTGTCCTTTTATTTAGTCTTTTTACAATTGAAAGCTATTCCATCAACACAACACAAGTTAAGGATTCTCTTGAAGTAGTCAAAGACAAAGAATCGTCTACAACTTCTTTAATCGAAACTGACATTAGTCAAGCTGCTCTCCAAGTATCTAGTTTAGAGCAAATAATTCCTCATCAAGGCATTAGTTTTACAAGTATAAGCAGAGGTGTTTTAGGAATGATAGTATTGTTGCTCATTGCATTTTTGTTTAGCAGTAATAGGAAAGCAATAAATTGGCGGACAGTTGGCATAGGTATTTTACTCCAGTTGGTTTTAGCTTATGGCATACTTGAGATTGTGTGGGTTCAAGCAATTTTTGATTTTGTAGGAAGTATTTTTGTGCAAATTTTAAATTTTACTGCTGCAGGAAGTGAGTTTTTGCTTGGTGATTTAATGGATATTGAGTCTTATGGATACATTTTCCTTTTTCAGGTATTGCCTACAATTATTTTCTTTTCAGCACTAACATCGATATTATTCTATTTTGGTATCATTCAAGTAGTTGTAAGAGGTTTAGCTTGGTTGCTGTCAAAAATATTAGGCGTTTCTGGAGCGGAGGCTCTTAGCGTGGCTGGGAATATTTTTTTGGGCCAAACAGAATCACCTTTGATGATCAAGGCCTATCTAGAGCGAATGACAAGGTCCGAAATTTTATTGGTCATGATAGGAGGGATGGCAACAGTAGCTGGTGGCGTTCTGGCGGCATACATAGGTTTTCTAGGTGGTGATGATGAGGTCATGCGACAACAATTTGCACGACATTTGTTAGCAGCTTCGGTAATGGCTGCGCCAGGAGCTATTGTAATTTCTAAGATTTTGTTTCCTCAGAAGGATAAAGTTGATAATTCAACAGAAGTTTCCATGGAGAAAATTGGTTCAAACCTACTTGATGCTATTGCTAATGGAACAACTGAAGGCCTAAGATTAGCGGCCAATGTAGGTGCGATGCTTCTAGTTTTTGTGGCTTTGATAGCTATGATAAATTTTGGCTTAGAGGCCATTGGTGGATTTGTAGGTCTTAATTCTTTAGTACAAGACTATACGCCTTATGATAAATTTTCTTTAGAGGCTATTTTAGGAACTGTTTTTTATCCGGTTATGTGGCTAATTGGCGTCGCCCAAGAAGATTCGATGCTTATGGGACAACTCTTGGGAATTAAATTAGCAGCTAGCGAATTTGTTGGTTATATACAACTTGCAGAACTAAAAGATGTCGGAAATTCTTTACATTTTAAATATCAAAAATCAATCATCATGGCAACCTATATGCTGTGTGGATTCGCCAATTTTGCGTCGATTGGTATTCAAATTGGAGGAATTGGTTCTTTGGCTCCAGGACAAAGAAAAAATTTATCAGCTTTTGGATTAAGGGCTTTGCTTGGTGGAACGATTGCATCCCTGATGTCGGCAACTATTGCGGGTATGATTTTGGGCTAACTTCCTAAAGTTTTTCTTTCGGAATCAAGTTTTAGAAAAATAAATACAAGAATAGAAAATCCCCATAACCCAGAGCCTCCATAACTAAAGAGAGGCAATGGAATACCTATAGTCGGTATAATGCCGATAACCATTCCAATATTTACGAAGAAATTTATAAAGATGACACCAAATACACCATAGCCATAAATCCGGCTGAAAGGCTTTTTTTGGCGCTCCGCTAAGTACAACAGGCGTATGAGTAAAGCAACAAATAAAGCGATGACGGTCACAGAGCCTAGAAATCCCCACTCTTCTCCAATTACTGTAAAGATATAATCAGTTTCCTGTTCGGGAACAAATCCTCCTTGTTTGGATTCACCTTTTAAATAGCCTTTGCCAGTAAATCCTCCATTGCCAATGGCGATTTTACTTTGATATAAATTATATCCACTTCTTTTAATATCGATTTCTGGATTAATAAGCACTTCAAACCTCTCTTTTTGGTGAGGCATGAGTACGTTGTTGTAAATAAAATTTACACTGAATACAAATGCCAAACTAAAAATACCAACGACTAAAGGTTTCAGCCTAGAGCTTCTTGTTTTTGTTTTGTAAAATAATATTGCGGCAACAACAAAAACAACAATTAAGGCTGTAAAAAGTGAACCAATAAGCAATACGGAGGCAAAAAGCAAGACCGCCAATAATCCACTAAAAATGTAAAAACCTGGTAAGCCTTCGCGATAAAGTGCTACAAAAAATGAAAAATATACCAAGGCACTACCTGCGTCAGGTTGCAATAAAATTAATCCTATAGGCAATGCAAGGATTAAAAATACATTAAGTTGATGTTTGAATTGCTTTAAATCTATGTTTAAGCCGCTTAAATATTTGGCCATAGCAAGAGATACGGTTGCTTTTGTAAACTCTGCTGGTTGAAGGCTAAAACTTCCAAAAGAATACCAGGCGGTTTGTCCATTAATTGTCTTTCCGAAGAACAACAGCCCAAATAGTAAGAAAATTCCAAGGATGTAGAAGATGGAACTAAACCGTTCATAGAACTTGCTACTTATGGACAAGACTAATACTATTATAACTAAGCTTAAAATGATAAACAATAATTGTCTTCCGTAAGGTTTAGAAAGATCAAATAAACCTTGATCCAAAGGGGTTACAGTCGTAGAGTATATTGTCGACCATCCAATAATTACCAATGTAAAAAAAAGAATAATGCTTATCCAGTCAAGTTTGAAAAAAGTACTATTCATTAAAATTCAAATTTTCCAGAATACTGTCATGTTTTACCATGAAATCTATTTTATCATATTTTTCTTTAGGGCTATTTTCTAAAAGCCATTTTTCCAAATCTGTTCTGGTAATATTCCCTTTTATATATTTTTCTATCATCAAACTTGCAATTCGTGCTGCATATCTTGACCCCCAATACCCATGTTCGATAAATACGGCAATGGCAATCTTTGGATTATCTATAGGAGCAAAAGCTATAAAAATGGAATGATCTTCAAGCTGAATGACTTTACCATCAATTACTTTTTTGTTTTCAACTGTTCCCGTTTTACCTCCTATTTCTATGCCTGGAATTTGAACCCATTTAGCAGTGCCATATTCGTAAACTTCCTTCATGCCTTGTACAATTGGTTCAAAGTGTTTTCGGTCTATTGTTGTATAGTTTTTTACATTATAAATAGAGTCTTTTATTGGGTTGTTGTTTATTGCTTTAAGAATATGTGGTCTTTTATACCATCCTCTATTTGCTATAGTAGCCGTCACATTGGCCAGTTGTATAGGAGTTGTTAATATTTCACCTTGTCCAATTCCATTGGATATGGTTGCCGTGCCATACCATTTATAGGTAGGATATTTATAGGCTCTGTTGTAATAACTTGAATCTGGAATAAATCCTTTTCTTCCAACAGGCAGATCGTAACCTAAATATTGCCCTAATCCAAAACTCTTTAAATGTTCTTGCCATTTCTGCATTCCTAATTGTGGCGTTTCATACTTGCTTATAGTGTTCAAATAGACTTTTGAAAAATAAGAATTACAAGAATGAGCAATAGCGCTTTTCATTCTTACAGGACTAACATGATGGTGACAGCCAAGTATTCGACCATTCCCATAACTATATCCTCCAAAACAAGATACAGTATTAGACTCGGTAACAACGTTTTCTTGTAGTGCAATGAGTCCTGTTAAAATTTTAAATGGGGAGCCGGGTGCATATTGCGCCTGTAAGGCTCTGTTGTAAAGTGGTTTAGTAATAGTATCGTACCATAAGTCTGTGAAATTCCTTGAGCGTTTTCTGCCGACCAGAATACTGGGCTTAAATGTTGGTTCGGTAACTAAGGCAAGTATTTCTCCCGAACTTGGTTCGATAGCAACTATGCCACCTCTTTTGTTTATCATGAGTTTGCTCCCATAGGCTTGCAAATCGGCATCTATGGTAAGCTTCAAATCTTGCCCTTTTTCGGAATCTACATCATATTTGCCATTTTCAAGAGAGCCTATCTCATTATTAAAATTGTTCCTTTGGTAATATTTAACACCTTTGACACCTCTTAATTTTTCCTCATAATACTCTTCAACACCTTGTTTTCCTATTAAATCTCCAGATTGGTAATAAGGGTTTTTATTTATAATTCGCTGATTTACCTCCGCGATATAACCCAAGAAATTTGCACCGATATCTAAGTCGTAATCTCTCAATGAACGCTTTTGAATATAAAAACCATCGTACTTGAACATGTTTTCTTGTAGATAGGCATATTCTTGTTTAGTTAGTTGAGAGGCAATAAGAGAAGGACGTCTATAACCATAACGTTTGGCTCTGTTAATGCGTTTTTGTAGCTCTTCTTTTTCAATATTTAAGAGCTTAGAAAGCTCTATGGTGTCAAATTCTTTTAAATCTTTAGGAATAAGCATGACATCGTAAGAGGCTTGGTTTCCAGCTAATAATTTGCCATTTCTGTCAAAAATGTAGCCTCTTTGTGGATAATCGTATTCAGCCTTTGAGGATTGTTTTCTAGCAATTTCAGCATATTGCTCGTGGTCTACAAATTGCAGAAAAACCAATCTTACAATAAAGATAACCGATGTGAATGAAAGTAATAATATTGGAAAAAATTTTCTCATTTATAATTCAAAAGTTTCACAAATATTAAAATAAAAATCTCCGTTAAAAGAAAAGAAAAGGCAATATTTTTAATAATCACATCAATTTGATCTAGGCTAAAATACTCTAAACCAAACAAAAAAGTATGGTGTATTAAAATGATCAAGGTAAAATAAACAACTTTTGACTTTATGTCTGCCCTAGGTATGTTTAATGTATTGTAATCATAACTTAATCCGAAAGACATACGTAAAATAAATGGTCTTAAAAAGGAAATCACCAAAGTGGAAGCAGCGTGAACACCGCCAGTGTTGTTAAACATATCTACGAAAAGCCCGAGTATAAAACCAATGAGTAGTAGTTTACTTCTGTTAATAGTTGTTGGTAGAAAAAGGATGAAAAGGATGTAGATGTACGGATTTGCATAACCAAATAAAAGAACATTATCAAGAATGAGGACTTGTAATAATACAAGTGCGACAAATTTCAATATGTATAAAAAATACTTTTTGACCATTTTATTTCAACAATTCTTGAGCTTCTGTAATTTTTTTTGGAATAATGACATAGGCTTCATTTAGATTGGTCATGTCTGCAAATAATCGAATGTTAATGTAATAATATCCAAGATTATTGTCCAATTCAAATGTGTCTACTTTACCAATAAGCAAGTTTTTTGGAAAAATCAAGGAATTTCCACCTGTTACGATTGTATCGCCAATGCTAAATTTTGCTGAACGAGGAATATCATTTAATTGCATGATATATGGCGATTTGCCGTCCCATTGTAAAGACCCAAACTGACTGCTGTTCAAAAATTTGGCGTTTATTGAAAGTTGAGTATTTAAGATTGATATGACTTTAGAAAAACTACTAGATGAGTCTTCAACAATACCTAAAATACCATTTGGAAGGCTAACGCCATAATTCTTTTGTACAGAATCTTTCACTCCTTTATTTATAATGAGCGAATTTCGAGGTAATCGATATGAATTCGAAATGACATTCGCAGTTTTATAAGTAAACAAAGGATTTTCTTTTTTAGTATTTGTGCTAAATGTGAAATTGTCAGATAGCCTTTCTTTTAAATAAATATTCTCAGATTGAAGTATTGAGTTTTCTGTTTTTAAGTTAAAATAGGAAGTGATATCATATTTAATATCAAAGAAAAAACCAGATAGTTGATTTGCTGAAGTTAAATACTTCTGCTGATGAAAGCTATTTGCATTAATTGTTAATGCGAGCGACACAATGAATAAAACTATAAATAAAATGCCAACTTGAAATCGAATAAAAAATTTTATGATTTGCTGCATGCATCTCTATTTAAGTCATTAGAACAGCTTTGTATTTGTCCAAGTTTTTAAGTGTGATTCCTGTGCCTCTTACTATTGCTCTTAATGGGTCTTCTGCTACAAACACGGGTAAATCTGTTTTTTGAGATAGTCTTTTGTCAAGACCTCTAAGCATAGAGCCTCCTCCTGCCATATAAATCCCAGTATTATAGATGTCTGCCGCCAATTCTGGAGGTGTTTGAGACAGCGTTTCCATGACTGCATCTTCAATCCTTAGAATCGATTTGTCCAAAGCTTTTGCGATTTCTCTACTAGAAATTTCAACTTGTTTAGGTTTTCCTGTCAACAAATCTCTACCTTGTACATTCATGTCTTCTGGAGGAGTTTCAAGATCTTCTGTGGCTGCACCGATTTGAATTTTTATCTTTTCGGCAGTGCGTTCGCCAATAAATAAATTATGTTGAGTCCGCATGTAATAGATAATGTCGTTTGTAAATACATCGCCAGCAATTTTTACTGATTTGTCACAAACGATACCACCTAAGGCGATTACAGCTATTTCTGTAGTACCACCACCGATATCTACAATCATATTCCCTTTAGGCTGAGTTATATCTACACCTATTCCAATTGCAGCAGCCATAGGTTCGTGAATTAAGTAAACTTCTTTGCCATTTACTCGTTCTGCACTATCCTTCACAGCGCGCATTTCTACTTCTGTTATACCACTTGGAATACATATTACCATCCTTAAGGAGGAGTTGAAAAATCTCTTTTTTAGGGCAGGAATTTCTTTGATCAACAGACTCATCATTTGTTCACTGGCATCGAAGTCTGCGATTACACCATCTTTGAGAGGGCGTATGGTTTTTATGTTTTCATGGGTTTTACCTTGCATCATAGAGGCCTCTTTGCCAACAGCAATTATCTTGTTAGAAGCTCGATCTCTTGCTACTATAGAAGGCGCATCAACTACTACCTTATCATTATGGATAATAAGTGTGTTGGCCGTTCCTAAGTCTATTGCTATATCTTCAGTGAAAAAATCAAAAAAACTCATTAAAATTATTTAAATAAATTATTCCAAAGGTAACTAAAAATTAATGTTTAAAATGTCTTTTTCCAGTCATAACCATAGATAACCCATTTTCAGTGCAATAATCTATGCTTAATTGATCTTTTATCGATCCACCGGGCTGGATAACAGACGAAATACCAGCATTGTGAGCGATTTCTACACAGTCTGGAAAAGGAAAAAATGCATCGCTGGCCATCACCGCGCCATTTAAATCGAATTCAAAGTGTTTAGCTTTTTCTATGCTTTGTTTAAGAGCATCAACCCTCGAGGTTTGTCCAGTGCCACTTGCCAAAAGTTGCTTGTTTTTTGCAAGTACAATGGTATTCGATTTCGTGTGTTTGCAAATTTTTGAAGCAAACACCAAATCTTCAACTTCTTGATCAGTAGGGGCTAGCTCTGTAACCACTTTAAAATCTTCCTTTTTGTCTGTAAGGTTGTCGCGGTCTTGAACCAATAAGCCATTGAGACAAGTTCTAACCAATCTATTCTCGAAGGAAGACTGTTTTAAAATTAAAAGCCTTCGGTTTTTCTTTGATTTTAAAATTTCTAGAGCTTCATCTTCAAAATGTGGTGCAATAACGACTTCACAAAATAAAGAGTTAATCTCTCTAGCTGTTTCTAGATCTATTTTGGTATTTGATACTAAAATACCGCCAAAAGCAGAGATTGGGTCGCCAGCCAATGCATCCTTGTAAGCTTCTAAAACTGTGTTTCTTTGTGCTAGTCCACAAGCATTATTGTGTTTTAAAATAGCGAATGTAGGAGCTTCGTCAATAAATTCATTTATCAAATTTACCGCGGCGTCGATGTCAAGTAAGTTATTATAAGATAAGTCTTTACCGTGAAGTTGCTTTAAGCAATCTTCAAAATTACCATAAAAACTAGCAGATTGATGTGGGTTTTCACCATACCTAAGAGACATCATGTTGTTTTCGGTCAATCTAAGTTTATGATTGGTTTTAGGAGCGTTTAAATAAGAGAAAATAAGCGTATCATAATTGGATGATACTGCAAATGCATTTACTGCAAAGCTTTTTCGTTCTTCAATTGTTGTGTTTAATGTGTCTTTTTGAAGAATATCAAGCAAAGGTTTATAATCTTCTTGAGAGGCTACACAAAGTACATCTTTATAATTTTTAGCAGCAGCTCTGATTAAAGAAATGCCTCCAATATCAATTTTCTCGATGATATCCTCATGGCTTAATCCAGCCTTGACTGTGTCTTCAAATGGATACAAATCTACAATTACCAAATCTAATTCAGGAATCTCAAATTCTTCAAGTGTTTCCGAATCATCAGCAATGGCTCTTCTGCTTAGAATACCTCCAAACACTTTTGGGTGTAAAGTTTTTACTCGACCACCTAATATAGATGGATAATTGGTTAACGTATCAACGGCAATAACTTCTGCACCACAAGATTCAATAAATTTTTGTGTCCCACCAGTAGAATATATCGTAACGCCATGATTAATCAAAGAGGTAACAATAGGCTCTAAGCCATCTTTGTTAAATACAGAAATTAATGCAGACTTTATTTGTTTTTCTTGAGACATAAGAACTGTTGTGTAAATTTTTGCAAAAATAGGTTTTAAGAATTAATTATTACTAAAAAGAGTGATCGAAATTTTAATTTATATCACCAAAAAAACCTCACAAGTTTTTAAGGCCTGTGAGGTTTAAATAATCGGTAGAAAAATCTTTATTTTTTAATTAGTTTTTTATTAAATTCTCCTCTGTTTGTTTCAACTTTTAAGAAATAGATACCTTGCTGTAAACCGCTGATGTTTAGTATATCATTTGCGTCAAAGGTTTTAATCTGTCTTCCTTGCATATCAAAGAGTACAATCGATTTAACTTGAATTGAAGATGGAAGGTCTATATTGAAAATATCATAAGTAGGATTTGGATAAACTTTAATTTGGTTGAAATCAAATTGACTTGTACTTAGATTATCTGTAACTGTTGTAACTGTTGTATTTGTTTGAACAGGCAAGTTGGAATCAAAATGAATATGAGCTGTATTTTGTATGAATTCGCCAGTTTGGATATCGGATTTTGGTCTAATTTTGTATGAAATATATCCAATACTGCCCTCCGCGTCGTTAACTACATTGGGTAGATTTATATTATCAAAGTAAATATTAATCTGTTCACCGTCCATGATTTCAACGCGGTAATTATGACTTGCACTTGTAGGATGGAAAGTAGACCAGTCCAAATTGTGATGTATAGTATCGGTAATTCTGACATTCTGCACATTAGTGGTTCCTAAATTTTGAAATCTAATTCTAAAGTCCAAATATTGATCAGTATCCTCGTGATTAATTTCATTACCCTGCATCACCATTATGTTGTTAGGGTTCATTGCGTTGACTACAGTCTGATTAAAGTGTGTCGTATTGTCTTTAGCATTAGCATCATTGGCATCTGGCGTGATGTGCGCAGTCCAAGGTAAAATTTCTCCATCGGATACTTGAGGCCAATCAGCATTTTGCATCGTAAGTGTAAAGCTTTTCGTCGAAAAAGGATCGATATCTACTAAATCGAAATTTAAAAGATTTTGAGCATTTCCAGTCGGTACAGCAGAGGAAGTTATTAAGCTTTGTAGGTTGTCATCATAAGCTAACGAAACCTGTGCGTTAGGTACAGTTTGCGAACCATTATTTGTGATGATAACCTCATAATCTATTTCAGCACCTGGCATGGCATCTTCTAATGCAATCATGTTAATTGCTAGGTCATCAACTTGTTGAACTACTGAAATACAGAAATCTACGTTGTCTATAGTCTCGTTTTGTCCTGTAAATGTGATGTTTTGCGATGCTGGCGTCGAAGTAAAATTACTATTAAGGTTCAACACACTTATAGTGTAAGAACCAGCAGCTAAAGCAGCGCTGTATTGTCCATTTTCGTCAACCGCAACACTCATGTCTTGCGTGCCATTATTGATATTAACCATGTAGTTTGACAATCCAAGATCAATGGTATTGCAGCCATCGTTATTTTTGTCATATAGTACATTACCTGAAACATAGTTCAGAAGACCGCAACCAACAGTAATGTCTATCGGATTTATGTTAGAACTGTTTGCACAACTTATGCTAAAATCCGAAACAACTTGAACCGTTATCGTATCTCCCGAAGATTGAAACCCTAAACCGCTTAGGTCGCCTTGGTTGCCATCGCCATTATAAAGTTCTGTGCCATCAGAATCCAGAACGATAAACTGATCAAAAATAACTTCAATATCACCAGAATTCACAGTCAAGTTAAGCGTAGACCCATTTGTGTTGGTATAGGTATATTCTTCAACAGAAGAGTCGCCATAACAAAAAACGGTGTTTACAGGACCGACTGAACAATCTACAAAATTGGTCGTACAAGCTTCTTGTGTGAGTTCACCTGAAACAATTTGGCAATTGGCATCTTGATTATTATTTACACTTAGCTGAACTATAGTTCCATTAGGATAAGGTCCAAAAGTGAAAACTCCGCTAGATGAGGTTGTTTGAGATGGACTGCCTTGATTGTCTGTTATACTCAAATCTGTTGCCGAACCTAAATCGGTGATATTTGCTTCAACATAAAATTGTGGTGCATTCAAACAATCGTCAATGATATTAAAATCTACCATAGGATTTGCACAAGTAGCACAACTAACGGTCAAATCTATGGGGTCGATATTAGGATTGTCCTGACAACTGGAAACGAAGCTTGCGTCGACTTGGACGGTAATCGTATCTCCACTGGACTGAAAAGTCAAACCGCTTAAATCGCCCAGATTTCCCCACCCATTATAGAGTTCGGTGCCATCAGAATTTAGAACTATAAATTCATCAAAATGCTCTTGAACATCTCCAGAATTTACGACTAAATTTAGGACAGAGCCATCACTACTGACATACGTGTATTCTTCTACCGTTGCATTGTCATAACAGAAAACAGTATTGACTGGGCCAACAGAACAATCTACTAGGTTTGTTGTGCAGGCATCCTGAGTTAGATTATCTGAAACTATCACGCAATTCGGGTCTTGATTATTTAGGGCGGTTAGTTGTACTAAAGTACCGTTCGCGTAGGGGCCAAAAGAAATTATACCTGCGGATGACGCGACTTGAGCTGGGTTGCCTTGATTGTCGGTGATGTTCAAATCTGTTGCCGAACCTAAATCGGAAACATTAGCTTCGATAAAAAACTGTGGGGCATTCAAACAATCATCTACTAGGTCAAATGTTACTTCTGCATTGATACATGTTGCACAACTGACAGTAAGGTCAATTGGGGCAAAGAGGCCATTGCCAGAATTACTTTGACAGCTTATGGAAAAGTCGGCATCGACTTGAACTGTAATGGAATCTCCCGAAGATTGAAATGCCAATCCGCTTAAATCGCCTTGATTTCCCCATCCATTATAGAGTTGAGTGCCATCAGAATCTAAAACTATAAAATCATCAAAATGCTCTTCAACAAGACCAGAATTTACAATTAAATTTAAAACTGAACCATCACTACTTATATAAGTGTATTCTTCTAAAGTTGAATTGTCGTAACAAAAAACGGTATTTACTGGACCAACCGAGCAATCAACAAGATTTGTTGTGCATGCATTTTGTGTAAATACTTCGGAAATTAGTTGGCAATTAACGTCTTGATTATTAGAAACACTTAGCTGAACGTCAGTACCATTAGGATAAGGTCCAAAACTTACAATACCTGTCGAAGAAGCTATCTGAGGCGGATTACCTTGATTATCTGATAGGCTTAAGTCGGTTGCAGAACCTAAGTTTATAACATTGGCTTCAACATAAAATTGAGGTGCATTAATGCAATCGTCAATCAAACTGAAATCTACAATCGGATTTGCACAAGTGGCACAACTTACGGTAAGGTCTATAGGATTTATATTAGTATTGTCCTGACAACTAGAGGCGAAGCTTGCATCGACTTGGACAGTAATGGTATCTCCAGTAGATTGGAACGCTAGACCACTTAAATCGCCTAGATTTCCCCATCCATTATAAAGTTCTGTGCCATCGGAATCTAAGACTATAAACTCATCAAAATGCTCCTGAACGTTTCCAGAATTTACAATTAAATTAAGCACGGAGCCATCATTAGTAATGTAGGTATATTCTTCAATTGCAGCATTGTCATAACAGAATACTGTATTGACAGGCCCCATTGAACAATCTACGACGTTTGTTGTACAAGCATCTTGAGAAAATGATTCTGAAACTATTTGACAATTCACATCTTGATTATTGTTTACGGTAAAGTCCACAGAAGTTCCGTTAGGGTATGGGCCAAAAGTATAAACACCAGTTGAAGAAACAGTCTGGGCTGGATTACCGAGGCTGTCACCAATATTTAAGTCGGTTGCCGATCCGAGACTAGAGACATCAGCTTCAACAAAAAATTGGGGTGCATTTATGCAGTCATCAATCAATTGAAAATTTACTATTGGATTGGCGCAAGTTGCACAACTTACTTGCAGGGTTATTGGGTCGATATGTGGGTCAGTTACACAATTTATGATGAAATCTGAAATTACTTGCACAGTAATCGAATCTCCAGTCGATTGAAAAGCTAGGCCACTTAAGTCACCTTGGTTGCCATAACCATTATATAGTTCAGTGCCATCAGAATCTAAAACAACAAATTCGTCCCAATGGTTTTCAACATCTCCAGAAATGACAGACAAATTGATAGAAGAGCCATCATTACTCACATAGGTATACTCTTCAATCGTATTGTCATCGTAGCAAAACGTAGTTACAATTGGACCATTTGAGCAATCTACTGTGATTTGTGAGGATTGCGCATTTAAAGCGAAAAATGACACAATAAATGTCATCAGATAGAAGTAATTTTTTTTCATTTCTTTTAATTTTATTAATCAAATATTAAAGCAAAGAGACAATTAGTCTGGAAATCTTTTTAAATCAAAAATTTAAAAAGATGCTTATATTTATCTCCCTACGGCATTTAAAAGCCTTAGTTCGAGCATTCTTAAAACTCAAACAACTGTTTTTTATAAATTACTACTTCCTGCAAGCCAATTAACACACATTTAACTTATGTCGAATATCAATTCATAGTTAATAAATCTGAGATGACAAATTTTAGTAAGATGTACAATAATCACTTCTTAAATCAGACGTCTTTTTTTCAATCTTATTCTTGGAATTCAGATGTATCGACATAAGGATAGAATTACGTAAAAATTGAAACTTTAAATAGCTTATTTTCAGTCAATTAATTTCTTTTAAATTTTAAAGAAAAAAAATTAAACAAAAACTTGCATTTTTCGTCAAAAAAATTACATTTGCAAAAATTAAAATTCTAGTAATATGTATTGGACTTTAGAATTAGCATCCTACTTGAGCGATGCGCCTTGGCCAGCGTCTAAAGACGAATTAATAGACTATGCAATACGTACTGGTGCTCCTTTGGAGGTAGTTGAAAATCTACAGTCTATAGAAGACGAAGGAGATAATTATGAATCTATTGAAGAAATATGGCCAGACTATCCAACAGATGAAGATTATCTTTGGAACGAGGACGAATATTAGTCGTCAAAAAAAGACATTGTGTTAAAAAAAGCTCCAAATAATGGGGCTTTTTTTATAGTCAGTTAGAGCAGTGATAAAATTAAACTATCAGAAGTTTTCTGCGACTTTATCTTGAATACAAGAAATATGTTGTATTCTAATATTCTAGCTAAATCTAAGTTAAACTGTCTAATGTTCATGAGTTAAAAATCATGACAATTCCTTGACATTTTGGCATGTAAATGTTCTAAGTGTTTTATTTTTCTTCCATCAAAGTATCATAGCATGTTTTTTGATTATTTTTGAAGCTTCATTATATAACGTAAATTATGGGAATTTTAGATTCTGTACTTAAAGCCTTTGTAGGCGATAAAACCCAAAAAGATCTCAAGCAAATTAATCCAATTGTAAAGCAAATCAAATCTTTTGAAAGTGCATTAGCAGCCTTAGATTTAGAGCAATTAAGACAAAAAACAGTTGAATTTAAATCAAAAATAAACGAAGCTAACAAGGAGGAAATAGCTGAAATAAAGGAGCTTAAGTCCAAAGCAGATACTACTGAAGATATTGACGAAAAGGAAAGCTTTTTTGACCAGATCGACGAACTCGAAAAACAAATGTACGAGAACTCCGAAAAAGTCTTGGACGAAATTCTCCCAGAGGCGTTTGCAGTGGTCAAAGAAACTGCAAAGCGTTTTTGCAACAATACATCGCTTGAAGTTCATGCAACCGAATTTGACAGAGAGCTATCGGCGACCAAAGATTACATAACATTGGAAGGAGACAAAGCGATTTGGTCAAATTCTTGGGATGCCGCAGGCAAAGCCGTAACTTGGGATATGGTACATTACGACGTCCAGCTCATAGGTGGTATTGTAATGCATCAGGGCAAAATTTCTGAAATGCAAACGGGTGAAGGTAAAACCCTAGTGGCGACGCTTCCACTATACTTAAATGCCTTGACAGGCAATGGCGTCCATTTGGTAACTGTCAACGATTATCTAGCAAAAAGAGATAGTGCCTGGATGGCACCAATATTTCAGTTTCATGGCTTAAGCGTGGATTGTATAGATTATTACAAGCCAAATTCTGCCGAGCGAAGACGAGCATACAAATGCGATATCATTTATGGTACAAATAATGAGTTTGGGTTCGATTATCTAAGGGATAACATGAGTCACTCTACTGACGATTTGGTTCAAGGTAAACACAATTATGCCATTGTCGATGAGGTCGATTCAGTATTAATAGACGAGGCAAGAACACCATTAATTATTTCAGGTCCAATTCCTAAAGGAGATGTGCACGAGTTTGATGAGTTAAAACCAAAAATCAATCAACTTGTTGATATCCAGCGTAAGTTTTTGTTGAAAGAATTAGCAGAAGCCAAAAAATTAATTGCTGCTGGCGAATCCAAAGAAGGTGGGTTAAAGTTATACAGAGTCTTTAGAGGGTTGCCAAAAAACAAAGCACTTATTAAATATTTGAGTGAAGAAGGGGTTAAGCAATTACTTCAAAAAACAGAGAATTTTTACATGCAAGACAACAACCGGGAAATGCCAAAGGTTGATGTTGATTTATATTTTGTAATTGAAGAAAAGAACAACCAGATAGACCTTACAGACAAAGGTGTTGATTATTTATCAGGAAAAGAGAACCCAGACTTCTTTGTAATGCCAGAAATCGGAACTGAAATTGCTAAGATTGAAGCCGAAAATCTTCCAAAAGACGAGGAGATTGCTAAAAAGGAAGAACTTTATAGAGATTTTGGAGTCAAAAGTGAACGCATCCACACTTTGAGACAACTTCTTAAAGCATACACGCTTTTTGAAAAAGATACAGAATATGTCGTCATGGACAACAAAGTGAAAATTGTCGATGAACAAACTGGACGTATCATGGAAGGTAGACGCTATTCTGATGGTTTACATCAAGCAATCGAAGCCAAAGAAAATGTAAAAATCGAAGATGCAACGCAGACGTTTGCTACAATTACCCTTCAGAATTATTTCAGAATGTACAACAAACTTTCTGGAATGACCGGAACAGCTGTAACGGAGGCAGGCGAATTTTGGGAAATCTATAAGTTGGATGTTATAGAAATACCAACGAACAGGCCGATTGCTCGAAACGACAAAGAAGATTTGGTTTACAAAACGAAAAGAGAAAAATACAATGCAATAATAGAGGATGTTGTAAATCTATCTAACGCGGGGAGACCAGTTTTAATAGGGACAACTTCGGTTGAAATTTCTGAATTGTTGAGTAAGATGTTAAGCCGTAGAAAAATAAAACACAATGTCCTTAATGCCAAATTACATAAACGTGAAGCCGATGTTGTAGCGGAAGCGGGAAATAGTGGTATTGTCACAATTGCGACCAATATGGCAGGGCGTGGAACGGATATTAAACTTTCTGATCAAGTAAAAAATGCGGGCGGTTTGGCTATTATTGGTACAGAGCGACACGATTCTAGACGTGTTGATAGACAGCTAAGAGGTAGAGCCGGACGACAAGGAGACCCAGGAAGTTCTCAGTTTTACGTCTCTTTGGAGGATAATTTAATGCGTTTGTTTGGAAGCGAAAGAATCGCTAAACTCATGGATAGAATGGGTTTAAAAGAGGGTGAAGTTATTCAACATAAAATGATTTCAAATTCTATAGAACGCGCCCAAAAGAAAGTAGAGGAAAACAACTTTGGTGTTCGTAAGCGACTATTGGAGTACGATGATGTCATGAATGCACAAAGAGAAGTCGTTTATAAGAGAAGGTTTAATGCCTTATTTGGTGAACGGTTAAAAATTGATATCGCCAATATGATTTATGATACCACCGAAAGTATTGTAAACGCCAACAAACAAACCGAAGACTTCAAAAACTTTGATTTTGAGTTAATTCGATTCTTTTCAATGGAATCGGCGATAGACGAAACGGAGTTCAAGGGCATACAAAGTGATAAACTTATCAATAATGTTTTCAAAGTTGCGTATGATAAATATATGGATAAGATGCAGAGAAGTGCAGATTCTGCTTTTCCAGTTATCAAGCAGGTTTATGAAAAAGAAGGTAATAAGTTTGAGCGTATTGCAGTTCCATTTACCGATGGGCAAAAAACACTTCAGGTGGTTACAAACCTCGAGAAAGCCTATAATAGTGAAGGTAAGCAACTAGTTACAGATTTTGAAAAAAACATCACTCTAGCCATTATCGACGAAACTTGGAAAAATCATTTAAGAAAAATGGACGAGCTTAAACAAAGTGTGCAGTTAGCAGTTCACGAACAAAAAGATCCGTTATTGATTTATAAGTTTGAAGCTTTCGAACTATTTAAAGGCATGGTGGACGAAGTAAATAAGGACGTAGTATCTTTCTTGTTTAAAGGCGAATTGCCAGATAGAGGTAACACCAACATTAGAGAAGCCTCTCGTCCAAGAAGAAGAGAAAAAGTCGAAACCAGAAAAGATGAAATCCAAAACCTGGATGAAAGGGCGGCTGCAGCACGTCAAGCTGGAGAAAGCGCAAGTAATCAGGAAAGACAAGTCGTTGAAACCGTTGTGAGAGATAAGCCTAAGATTGGAAGGAACGATATGGTTACGATAAAAAATATTCAAACCGGAGAAAATAAGAGTTTAAAATACAAAAAAGCACTCACAATGCTTAACAGAGGGAATTGGGTACTTGTTGATGAAGAGTAAAAAGAAAAACAACGCGATTCAAAGTTGCTTATCTTTCAGTATGATAACGTCTTTCATCCAAATTATACGCTTCTAAAGCATTACAATGGAAAAGTTTAAAATAGAATTTAAATACGCTTCTATTTTTACAGCAATTAACCTTGTGTGGGTTTATGCTGAAAAATACCTCGGGTTTCATGATGAGCTCAGCTATCTTCATCCAGTTTTAAGCTATTTGTTGATATTCCCGATTGGCTTGTGCATTGTGTTGAGCCTTAAAGAAAAACGAAAGGATTATTACTCAGGGGTTATCACTTGGCAGAAGGCTTTTATTTCGGGAGCATTTCTAAGTTTGATTATTGCGGCACTTTCTATAGGAACGTCTTATGTAATGTCTCAATACATTTCGCCAGATTTTTTTGACAATGCCATAAGAATAAGTATCGAAAATGGGGCAAATGAAAATTTTGTAAAACAGAGTTTTAATTTGGATGCTTATATCAAAAATACCATGATGTTTTATCTTACATTAGGGGTTATGATTTCGGCAATAGTGGCATTAATTATTAAATCCAAAGCAAAGTCTAGTTCCAAATGAGATTTACTAGAAAAAGTCTTAAAAGAATTCTGATAATTGGATTACTCTTTTTCTTGTCATGCTGTGCATTGCTTTTTATTTCAAATTATACGATTGGTCGTTATTCTAAAGGTAAAATCTATTCGGATGTACATGCAATTCAAAAGAATAAAGTAGGTTTACTTCTTGGAACATCAAAGTATTTAAAGAATGGAAATATTAATTATTATTTTAAGTACAGAGTTCAGGCTACAGTAGAGTTGTATAATTCTGGTAAAATAGATTTTGTGCTTGTAAGTGGTGACAATGGAAATAAACATTATGATGAACCTACAGATTTTAAAAACGAATTGATTCGTCTAGGCATTCCTGAAGAAAAGATATTTCTGGATTATGCAGGTTTTAGAACATTGGACTCCGTGGTGAGGGCAAAAGAAATATTTGGACAACAACAGATTACAATTATTTCACAGCAGTTTCATAATGAAAGGGCTATTTATATTGCTTCAAAACATGGTGTTTCTGCTGTTGGATACAATGCTAAAGATTTAAAAGGTAGAAGTGGAATAAGGACTAAAGTAAGAGAGTATTTTGCAAGAACCAAAGTCTTTATAGATATCTTATTTAATGTTGAGCCAAAATTTTTAGGCGAGCCAATAGTTATAGAGTAATTTCTAAATAAACGTTATGGTTTATTTGAAATCAGACTTCTTTTTTATTTCTTCAATAGCAATAATCCTTTATTTTTTCTGTTTTGTTACTACTACTTAATTAAAGGTGTATTAAGTAGCAGTTTAACTATATTTGCAACCTTTTAAATTCAATCGAAAGAATAATGAAATCTGTATACTTTTACCTTATAAGTATTTTTTTCATTCTTAATGCTTCTTCCCAGACTTATGAGATTGGTGGTATGTTCGGGAGTACATCATTTGTAGGCGATGTTGGGTCGACTAAAGTTTTTGTTGCCGAAGATTTTTTTGATTCGGACAAACAGTCTTATGGTTTGTTGTTTAGGTGGAATAGAAGTAATAGGCATTCTTTTCGATTTTCATTTATGCAAATCCAAACCAGAGGTGTAGATGCAGATTCGGATATTTTGGAACGTCAAATGAGAGATTTAAGGTTTGAAACAACCTTAAGAGAATTTTCTGTTGGTATAGAATACACCTTTTGGGAATGGGACCTTCATGATATAAAAAGACCACAAATGGTTCCTTACTTATCAACGGGTATATCCTATTTTTTTACAGACCATTATGCTAGAGTAGGCAGCGAATTATCAGAATTTGGAGATTTACGAGGTTTCTCACTTCCATTAGCCCTTGGTGTAAAAACTACACTCGGAAACAGATTCGTTTTATCTGGTGAATTTTCAGCACGTTATGCGTTTTCTGATAATTTGGATGGTAGCAATCCAGAAGAATTTGATGACAATAATGCTTTCCCTTCATTTGGGAATCCTAATTCAAATGATTGGTATATATTTGCAGGGTTTTCTATAACCTACATGTTTGGTAGGAAACCATGTTATAATTGTATATTATAAGTAATGACAGAACTTTACATTGATAAGTCTAACATACCAAAGCACATTGCCATTATTATGGATGGGAATGGACGTTGGGCAAAACGACAAGGCTTTAAAAGAGTTTTTGGTCATCAACATGGTACATCAAGCGTAAATAGGGTAGTAGAGGAGTGCATTAATCTTGGCGTTAAGCATTTAACATTGTTTGCTTTTTCTACCGAAAATTGGCAAAGGCCAAAATATGAAATTAATAGTTTGATGAAGATATTAATCTCTTCTTTGAAAAAGGAATTGGATAATATGCATCAACAAGGTATTAAACTTTCAGCCATTGGCAACATTGATAGATTGCCAGAGCATGTTAGAAAAGAGCTTAACGAATATATAGAACTTACAAAAGGCTATAGCAATCTTAAACTTACACTTGCTTTAAGTTATGGTTCAAGAGAAGAAATATTAAATGTAGTAAAACGAATAGCTCAAAAAGTTAAGGACGATAAAATAAGTGTATCAAATATTGATCACAATACAATAACAGAACATCTTTACACCTATGATCTTCCTGATGTAGATTTATTAATTAGAACGAGTGGTGAGCAAAGGATTAGTAATTTTATGTTATGGCAAATTGCGTATGCAGAGTTATACTTTTGCGATGTAATGTGGCCTGATTTTACAGAAAAACACCTGCACGAAGCTATTCATAATTTTCAGAAAAGAGAACGACGATTTGGAAAAACAAGTGATCAACTTTTATAAAAATACTTTTTTATTTGTTAGTGTAATATGTTTTGTTTTTGGTATAACAAGGACAAATGCACAAGATTTATCCCTTTCTGGTGGTAAAAAATACACCTTAGGAAGTATAACAGTTACCGGAAATTCTTCATATAACGAAAGAACAGTAATTGCATTTACGGGCTTAAAAAAAGGAGACGAACTTTTTATTCCAGGCAAGAAGTTAAGCGAAGTCTTAGAAAGTTTGTGGGAACTAGGTTTGTTTAGTGATATAAATTTCTATTTGCTTAAGGTTGAAGAAGATGTAGCTCATTTAGAATTGGAAATCAAAGAAGTTCCGAAGCTGTCTGAAGTCAAAGTAAGAGGGGTTTCTAAAAAGAAGAAAAGAGAAAATATCATTTCGGACAATCAACTTAACAAAGGGACAAAGGTTACTGAAAATCTGATAGCCAACACCAAAAATAGCATTGTAAAGGATTTAAGAAAAAAAGGATACCTAAATGCCGAGGTAGATATCAACACGATTGAAGTGAATGATTCATTAGGCCAGCCAGTAGGTGTTAATATGGTTGTTAATGTGAAAAAAGGCGACAAGCTTAAAATCAAGAACATTACCATAAATGGTAACGAAAAGCTTTCTGATAAGAAGGTACGAAAGTATCTAAAGAAAACTAAGAAAAAATTTCCTTTACGATTTTGGAAAAGATCTAAATTAATACCTGAAGATTACGAAGCTGATAAAGCAAACATAATTGACAAATATAATGAAAGAGGCTATAGAGATGCTAGAATTGTAAGCGATACGGTAATCAAAAGAAATGGCGAAGAGTTAGATATCGCTATAGAAATCAACGAGGGCAACCGCTATTATTTTGGAAACATTAGTTTTATTGGCAATTCAGCATATTCTGATGACGAATTGTCCAGAATTTTAGGTATTAAAAAAGGCGACCCCTATAATGGTGTACTTTTTCAAAAGAAAATTGCAGATCCATCGAAGCCAGATGCTCAAGATATTACCAATCAGTATCAAAACACAGGCTATTTGTTTTCAAGAATAGTTCCTGTCGAAACTCGAATTTATAACGATACCATAGATTATGAAATTCGAATTAAAGAGGGTAAAGTCGCTTACTTTAATGAAGTGCTTATTACAGGTAACGATCGAACAAACGACAATGTAATCTATCGTAATTTATTAACAAGGCCAGGTGCTAGGTATAGCAGACAAGCAATCATGTCTACCATTAGAGAACTCGGACAATTAAATTTCTTTGATGCAGAAAAGCTTCAGCCGAATATCAAAAATCCAGATCCAAACGAAGGAACACTCGATATCGAATTTCCATTAGTAGAAACTGGAAGTAGCCAAATTGAACTGCAAGGTGGTTACGGAGGTGGCGGATTTATTGGTACGCTGGGGTTAAGGTTTAACAACTTTTCGTTAAGAAATATCTTTAATAAAGAAGCTTATCAACCAGTTCCAATGGGAGATGGTCAATCCATAGCTATTAGAGCTCAAGCGAGTCAGGCCTTTAGAGTTTATAGTTTGTCCTTTGTCGAGCCATGGTTAGGTGGTAAAAAACCAGTACAACTCTCTTTTTCATTGTCGCAAACAACACAGTTTTTGTTTAATCCATTTACAAGACAAGCAGACAGAAACAGGAAATTCACCATTGCAGGGGCGAGTATTGGAATTGCCAAAAGGCTTCAAATACCAGACAGGTACTTTACATTTTCATCAGCGCTGAGTTTTCAACAGTTTAATTTAAATAATTTTAATACAGGTCTATTTACATTTCCTAACGGAACGTCCAACAACTTGGCTTTTACTGTCGGTTTGTCTAGAGACAACACATTTTCCAATCCAATTTACCCTAAAGGAGGTTCGAGATTTGGCATAACTGCTAAATTTACTCTTCCATATTCCATGTTCGATGGTCGGGACTATGCAGAACTAGCGGCGGAAAGACAAGTTGCTTTAGACAATAACGACGCAGAAGAGTTAGCACGCATAGACCAAATCCGTTTTGATTGGTTGGAGTTTTATAAAATTAATTTCAATGCAGAATGGTTTAATAAGCTTTTCGGCGATTTAGTATTAAGAACAAATGTCGAATTTGGATTCTTAGGCGCTTATAACAGCGATAGAGGTATTCCACCGTTTGAAAGATTCTTTGTCGGTGGTGACGGTTTGGCGGGTGTGACCTTAGATGGTAGAGAAATCATTAGACTTAGAGGTTATCCAAATCAATCGATAATACCTAGAACAAGAAGTACGGCTAGTGAAGAAACTTTTAATGATGGAGCAACAATATATAACAAGTATACGTTAGAACTTAGGTATCCTATAACACTTAATCCTAGTGCATCTATTTATACATTGGCGTTTATAGAAGGTGGTGCAGCGTTTGATAATTTTCAAGATTTTACGCCTTTTGAGCTAAGTAGATCCGCAGGATTAGGATTGAGAATATTTATGCCTGCATTTGGATTGTTAGGTATAGACTTCGGTTATGGATTTGACCCAATACCAGGAACAAATTTAGGGCCAAATGGTTGGGAAACACATTTTATAATAGGACAACAATTTTAGATTATGACCAAGTTTAAGCCCTCTCATATCACAATTGCTTTATTTTTTATTTGCTTTTCAATAAAAACCAGTTATGCTCAACGTGGATTGAGAATTGGCTATATTGATATGGAGTATATTTATGATAATATTCCTGAATACAGGCAAGCTTCTCAAATGCTTGAGCAAAAAATTCAAGAATGGAAAAATGAAATAGCTGTCAAACAAGCTGAAGTGGATGCCCTAAAGGATAAGCTTGAAAACGAAAGACCATTACTTACACCAGAACTAATTGAAGAAAAAGAAGAGGAAATTGAATATTTTTTGGAACAAATATTTAACTACAGAGATCAAAAGTTTGGTGCTTCTGGCGAATTTATTGTTCAGAAAAGACAACTTATGCAACCTATAGAGGATCAGGTGTTTAATGCTGTTCAAGAGATAGGAAAAGTAAGAAATTACGATTTTATTTTCGAAAATTCAGCAGAGGCCTTATTACTTTTTTCAGCAGAACGGCATGATATTAGCGATAGAGTCTTGAAATTAATTAATAGAAGTTCTAGATCATCAGCTCGAAGCGAAACAAAAGAGGAGTCTAAAACTCCTAAGTCAAAGGAGGAAAAGAATGTTTTACAAGAAATAGCAGACGAACCTTATAAATCTGTAAACGATGCTAAAGAAGATGAAGAAAAGGACAAGGCAAGAGAAAAAGAAATAGAAGATCGACAGAAAGCTAGGGATTCTATAAAACAAGCCAGAGAGAATGTTAGAGATTCTATACGAAAAGCGCGTCAGGCAGAATTTGAAAAACGAAGAGAAGACGCAAAACGTCGACAGGATTCGATAAGAAAGGCCAGAGAAAATAAGAACGAATAAAATCAAATAATAGAATAATACAGAAGAGAATTAATATTTAAATTATGAAATCAATCCACAAATTTTTATTAGTAATAGCATTTATATGCGGAACAGTGAGTGTTAATGCGCAATCGAAAATTGCACATATAGATACTCAAACGTTTATCGAGGCCATGCCATCTTACCAAGAGGCAATCAAACAACTTAAACAAGTTGAAGATACGTATAGAGCTGAAATTGATGAGCTGTATAAAGAAGCTCAAAAGAAAAATGAAAGATTTGAAGCAGAGGCACCGACCAAAACAGATGAAGAAAATGAGGCTAGACGAAATGAATTGGCACAAATGCAAAATTCAATAATGGAATATAACCAAACCGCGTCTAGAGACATTCAAAAGAAAAAACAAGAGCTTATTACTCCTGTTCTTGAAAAAGCAAGAAATATCATTCAAGAAGTAGCTAGAGGCAAAGGCTTCGATTATGTATTGGATTCGACAGTTGGTTCAGGTGTATTGTTGGCAGATGGTTATGACCTTATGGAAGATGCAAAAGCTGCTTTGAATAAATAACCTATCACATTTTTGATTAAATTAGCCTCAGTATTTTCAAATATTGAGGTTTTTTATTTTTTATGATAAACAAGGAAACATGCTCTCCACTAGGAATATTTGATTCTGGTTTAGGTGGTTTGTCCATATTAAGTGAAATTCATAAACTGCTGCCAAATGAAAGAATAGTCTACTATGCAGATAGTGCAAATGCGCCATATGGAGAAAAGAAGCAAAGCCAAATCCTTGACTTGTGCATTATAAACACACAATTTCTGTTATCAAAAGGTTGTAAGATTATTGTCGTAGCTTGTAATACAGCTACAACAAATGCTATTCATGTACTTAGGGCAACTTTTGAAAATATTCCATTTATAGGAATAGAACCTGCAATTAAGCCCGCTGTTTTGGATTCTAAAACAGGCAAAATAGGCGTGTTGGCCACCAAAGGAACGCTTACAAGTCAGCTCTTTGAAAAAAACTCCAAGAAATATAATTCAAACACTACTATAATTGAAGTTGTTGGAAAAGGAATAGTTGAAGCCATTGAGTCAAATACTCTAACGTCTAAAGCGTTTTTGTTAGGTTTAGAACAACAACTAAGGCCGTTTAAAGATTCTGAAATAGATCATCTTGTTTTAGGATGTTCTCATTATCCATTGGCTTTAGACCAAATCAAATTGTTTTTGAAATCCGAAGTCAAGGTCATAGATTCAGGATTTGCTGTTGCAAAACAAACGGACAGGATTCTCGTTAAATTTGGCTTGAAATCCGAAAAAATAGTAAAAGAAAATACATTACAGATATATACCAATCAGACCTCCAATACAGCTCTAAAAAGTGTATTAAACAAGCTTAATCTTAGGGATTATAAGATCATTAATAGTTAACTGCTGGACAGTTACATTTATATTTTTTGCCACTTCCACCAAAGTTGTAACCTAACGTAAGCTGATGAAAACCGGAGTTTGTAAGAACAATTTCATTCAGCAAACTTTGATTGGAATAGGTGTATGCCACTAAGAAATTGTTAATCGTCAATCCTATAAATGGAGAAATGATATTTAATTTTTGGCTTTCTACAGTAGTGCGGTCTGTTGTAAAATCAGCACCATCTAAACTTGCTCTGTAGGACAATCCACCCCAGAGTTGACCATTGTCAAGTTGGTAGAATGCTTTTCCGTTTATATCTATATTAGATTCTCCAGTAAATTCTTTATACTGAAATAAAGTTGAAGGCTGAAAAGACCACTTAGAACCTCTGGTATAGAAGTTGTAACCTACAGTAAACAGGTATTGTCTGTTGTTATCATTCTCCAAATTCTCAGTGAAAATTCTCCTTTCTCTCGGAATGATGTTTCTAGCAGCACCATGTATAAAGAAATCCTGGTAGTTATAAGAAATTCCAATATCTACGTTTAAAAAGGATTCTGATTGTTCGGTTCCAGAAAGAATGGGGTCAGGATTATTTATGAGATCAATATCAGTTTCATCTAAAGATTCTTGCAATATTCCAACACTAGCTCCAAAAGAAAGTTGATTTAAGTCTGTGCCATTGTTTGAAAGGTTGATGTGGTACGCAAAAGTTAAGTAAACTCCAGTTTGAGAGAATCTACCATTTTGATCATTCATGAAAATACCACCAAGACCTACATTTTCACTAGCCTTAAAATTGGCACTTATGGTTTGCAGATTTGGAGCGTCATCGACATCAAACCATGATTG
>JAUIFC010000172.1 GCA_030429455.1 Bacteroidia bacterium
TCTTAGAAGGTCAACAATTTGATGAAAATGGTGTTGCGCTTGAAGATAGAAATGGTAATCCATTAAATTATATTGTAGATAGCCCAATTATATCTAGTGGTCCAACGCTTGAAACTTCTGGGGTTAGAGGAATGAAGTATATTCCTGACTATGGTAATACAAACTCTCCTGATAACGATTATGTACTTTTAAGATATGCAGACGTATTATTAACAAAAGCAGAAGCTCAGTTTAGAGCAGGTACTGGCGACCCACTTGCAATAGTTAATGAAATTAGAGAAGCAAGAGGTGCTTCGGCTTTATCAAGTCTTACGGAAGACGATCTTATCGATGAAAGAGGCCGTGAGTTATGGTGGGAAAACCATAGACGTACTGATTTAGTTAGATTTGGTAAATTCCTAAATGCATGGAATGAAAAGCCAGCTTCTGATGCGTTCAGAGTATTATTCCCAATACCTCAAATAGCGATTACAGGTAATCCTAATCTTACTCAGAATCCAGGGTATTAATAATTAGTTTTTTTAATTTTTCTATGAAGAGATTTATAATCCCTTTATGTTTATCATTATTTCTATTAGCTTGTCAGACTGATAGTAATGATGTTACTACTAAATCTAGCTTTAGAGTTTTAGAGGCTAACCAAACTCAAATAAATTTTGAAAACCAACTTATTTCTACGCCAGAATTAAATATTCTGAATTACCTATACTATTATAACGGAGCTGGTGTTTGTATAGCGGACTTTAATAATGATAATTTGCCAGATGTATTTTTTGTAAGTAATCAAGAACAGAATGAATTATACTTAAACCATGGTGAGTTGGCATTTGAAAACTTTACAGAAGCATCACAAATTCCCAAAACACATTGGTCAACCGGTGCTACTGCGGTCGACGTAAATCAAGATGGCCTTATGGACTTGTATATTTGTCAAGTGACAGGTTTAAACGGTGTGCAAACGCAAAATCAACTTCTTGTTAATCAAGGATTAAACACAGATAGCATTCCTGTCTTTAAGGATGAAGCTGCGAAGTATGGTTTAAATATTTCAAGTTATGCCCAACAAGCCGGTTTTTTTGATTATGATAAAGATGGGGATCTTGACATGTTTTTACTTAACCATTCTTTATACCCTAATCGAACGTATGGTAATGGCGAAAAAAGAAAAACCTATCATCCAAAAGCAGGTGACAAACTATTTGAAAACAAGAATGGGTTTTATGTTGAAGTAACTAAGGAGACAAATATTTTTTCAAGCGATATTGGTTATGGGCTTGATTTTAGCCTTGGTGATATCAATTTAGATGGATTTCCAGATTTATTTGTCGGCAATGATTTTTTTGAAAATGACTACCTCTATATCAATCAAAGTGGGAAAAGTTTTAAAGACATTATAAATTCCAAAAACAATCCGCTAGGTCATACCACCCATTTTTCTATGGGAAATGCGATGGCCGATATGAATAACGATTTATTGCCTGATATTTTGTCCGTCGACATGTTGCCAGAACACATTGAGGAATACAAAGTTTCTGGTACAGAATACCCTTACCTGACTTACAGACAATATTTAAAAAACAAATATTCACCTCAATACATGAGCAATGCCTTGCATATTAATCAAGGTAATTTGCAATTCAGTGAAACGGCAGAAACTAATAATGTAGCTGCTACAGATTGGTCTTGGTCTGCATTGATGGCCGATTTTAACAACGATTTATACACCGATATATTCATTAGCAATGGCATATTAGGTGCTACAAACGATATGGATTTCATAAAGTTCATATCCAATAAAACCTACCAAGAAAAAATTAATAGGGGTTTAACCAAAGCCGACATGAAGCTACTGGATAAACTTCCAAAATACAAAAAGCAAAACAAACTTTACCTTAATTCTGAATTACAACATTTAAGAGATAGTACAGTCACTATTCAGAATCAAAAACCAACCTATTCCAATGGTGCTACCTATGCGGATCTAGACCTAGATGGCGATTTGGATTTAATCGTAAACAATAGTAACGATAAGGCTCAAATCTATGAAAACCTATCCCAAAGTAATTTTCTAAAAATAAAATTTAATGGAAATAGCCCTAACAAAAATGGCATTGGCTCAAAAGTCATGGCTTTTATCGATGGTCATACACTTATAAGAGAACATTTTATAAACCAAGGTTACATGTCTTCATCGCACGATGGTATTCATTTTGGTTTGGGGAAACATCAAAAGGTGGATTCACTTTGGGTTGTTTGGCCGAGTAATGCCTTTCAAACGCTAACAAACGTCTCAGCAAATCAAGTTTTAGAAGTCAGACAGTCTGAAGCTATAAACTATTTTGATTATACATTGTTTCAAACGAAATCCAATTTTGACTCTGTACCTTCAGTCAACATACCTTTTCAACATTTTGAATACCAGACCTATGAATTCAGCAGGAAACCTTTAATACCCTTTAGCAATGGAAATTTTGGACCACATATCTCAGTCGAAGATGTAAATGCTGATGGTTTAGACGATGTTTTTATCAGCAATGCGAAATTAAAATCATCACAATTATACATTCAACAGCAAAACCATAGTTTTAAAACTGTACAGGAAAATGTGTTTAGTAAGCATAAAACGGCAGAAGATGTTGACCAATTGTTTGTGGATATAGACAACGACGGCGATAAGGATTTAATTGTTGTGTCTGCTGGTAACGAGTTTGAAGTTGGTAAAAATCTGCAACCGCGTTTGTATGAAAATGAGAATGGCCAATTTAAGTTTATGGATGTTGCTTTTCCAATTGTTGAAGAACAATTTAATACCATCACCACCGCAGATGTCAATGCCGATGGCTATATGGACGTGTTTATTGGTGCCGGAATCGCATTTAATACTTTTGGAAAATCACCAAAAAGTTATTTGTTTATCAATCAGAAAGACAATACATTTAAAGATGAAACCGAAGCGTATTTTTCCACCCACGAATTAGGCATGATAAGAGATGCTGAATTTGTTGACATCACTAATGATGGAATAAATGAACTTGTATTAGCTGGCCATTTTATGCCAATAGAAATTTATAGTTTTGAAAACAACTCGTTTAGAAAGCTAAGTATTTCAGCGATAGAGAATTCTAACGGACTTTGGAATACAATATATGTTTTGGATATCAACAACGATGGATTGAAAGATTTGTTTTTTGGAAATTTTGGAACAAATACAAAGCTGAAAGCATCGACAAAACAGCCCATACGTTTGCGAATAAATGATTTTAATCAAAACCAATCTTTGGAAAGTATTTTGACCTATTTCAAAGGTGGAAAAGAAGTTTTGTTTAACACAAAAGACGAACTTTCTGCTCAAATTCCACAACTCAATAAAAAGTTTAGAACCTATAAAGCTTTCGCTGAAGCTGAAATACAAGCCGTTTTTGATGAAGAAACACTCACACAGGCAGAGGTTAAAGAGGTCTTTACCTTAGAATCGCTCTTTTTATTGAACGAAGGTGATTTCAAATTCAAACAAATCCCTTTACCAAAAGAGGTTCATTATTCTTCGATTAATACGGCAATTCACGACGATTTTAACAACAATACGAAAACAGATTTGTTACTTATGGGGAATCGTTTCGATTTAAACACACAGCTTGGACAGCTGGATGCTAACAAAGGTTTGATGTTAGAATACCACCAAGGTAATTTTGAGATATTGAAACAATACCATCTTAACATTAATCAACGCATAAATTCTGCTGATTTTATAGAGGTAAACCAAGAAAAATGGCTTATTTTGGGAGTTAATAATGATAGCCTAAAAATATTTAGACGCGCTAAGAAATGAGAAAGTTTATTACACTGATATCTGTTTTTATAATACTTGCTTGCGAGAACAATAAGACCACTCAAACGCAATTGAGTTTTGAAAGAAATTTGCCTAAAAACCCTGTTTTTCAATTGCTTGAGTCGTCTTTAACTGGTATCAATTTTACAAACACAATCACGAACAAAGATGATTTTAACATCTTTAGATACAGAAATTTCTATAATGGTGGTGGTGTAGGAATTGGAGATATTAATAATGATGGCCTTGAAGACGTTTATCTCACTTCGAACCAAGGCGCAAATAAGTTGTTTTTAAATAAAGGAGGTTTTCAGTTTGAAGACATTACGGATACCGCAAAAGTTGCCGGGAGCAAAGCTTGGTCTACAGGAGTTACGTTTGTGGACATTAACCAAGATGGATTATTAGATATTTATGTTTGCAATGCAGGAAACGAAAAGGGGAGTGATCAAAAAAATGAATTATTTATCAATCAAGGCAATTTAACCTTTACGGAAGAAGCTGCGAATTATAAACTTGATGAAAATGGATTTACAACTCATGCTGCTTTTTTCGATTATGACAATGATGGCGATTTGGATGTTTACATTCTGAATAATAGTTTTATTCCCGTATCGAGTTTAAGCTATAACAACAAACGCGAGCTTAGAGCAAAGGACTGGAAATTGCCAGAAGAGGTAAAAGGAGGAGGCGATAAGCTTTTGGAAAATCAAGATGGCCTATTTGTCGATGTTAGTGAGAAAGCTGGCATTTATGGCAGTTTAATTGGCTTTGGTTTAGGTGTCACTGTCGGAGATGTTAATCAAGACGGCTACAAAGACTTATACATATCAAACGATTTTTACGAACGAGATTACTTGTACATCAATCAGCAAGATGGAAGCTTTAAAGAAGATATCATGAATCGAACTGCGAGGACAAGTTTGTCTTCGATGGGTGCAGACATGGGCGATATTAATAACGATGGCAGTTTGGAGATATTTTCAACAGACATGTTGCCTGAAGGCGATACTCGATTAAAAACGACAACCAATTTTGAGAATTATGACTTGCAACAGCTCAAAAAGTCTCGTGGTTTTTACAATCAGTTCATGCAGAATGCGCTGCAGCTTAATGACGGAAAAGGTAATTTTACAGAAATTGGTTTGTACAGCGGTGTAGCCGAAACAGATTGGTCTTGGGGTGCGTTAATGTTTGATATGAATAACGATTCTTTCAAGGATTTGTATGTGTCCAACGGCATACGTCAAGATTTGACAAATCAAGATTTCATTGATTTTTTTGCAGATGAAGTCTATCAAAAAATGGCAGTTTCTGGAAACAAGACTGCTCAGGATTCCATTATCCAAATTATGCCAAGTCAACCAATACCAAACTATGCTTTTTTAAACGATGGAAACCTAAACTTTGATAACAAGACCTATGAATTGGGATTTGACATCAATAGTTTTTCGAATGGCGCAGCTTACGGTGACCTCGACAATGATGGCGATTTAGATTTAATTGTCAATAATGTCGATCAGCAAACTTTTGTATTTCAAAACAACTCGAGTTCAAATAATTATTTGCAACTAAAATTGAATTATAGGACTCCAAATATAGATGCCATTGGTGCTGTAGCAAAAGTTTTTATGAATGATCAAATCCTTGTTAATGAAGTCATGCCGTCAAGAGGTTTTCAATCTTCTGTTGGAAACCGTTTGCATTTTGGGCTTGGAGCCAAAAGTTACATAGATTCTTTACACATTATTTGGCCTAATGGTCGATATCAAAGGTTTAATGTCAAAAAAGCCAATCAGCTGTTGGAGATTTCTTACAATGCTGATCAATCTATCGCCTATGATTTTAATAGTGCTCCTGTCAAGGCCATATTTAAGAGCATTGAAACTGAAATTGAACCCCATGATGAGGATTTCTATGTGGATTTTGATTATGAAGGTTTGTTGTTTAAAATGCAATCGAGAGAAGGCCCATGCATGGCAAGTGGCGATATAAACGGCGATGGCATTGATGAAGTTTTTATTGGTGGAGCAAAAGGTCAATCTGCTCAATTGTTTATGCCTAATGGGAAAGTAATCAATCAGCCTTTGTTTTCAGAAATGAAAGCATACGAAGACACGGCATCGGCTTTTGCAGATATAGATGCAGACGGCGATTTGGATTTATTGATTGGTTCGGGAGGAAATGTTGCAGTCGAACAAGCAAAAAAACTATATAATTTGAGGGTTTTAAAAAATGATGGCAAAGGCAATTTCACACTGTTTCAGAGCATCTTAAATCCTTACAATGCATCAACTATAAAAACTTATGATTTCGATCAGGATGGCGATCAGGATATGTTTGTAGGCAATCTATCCGTACCAGGAACTTATGGCATAAACCCTAAAAGTAAACTTTTCGAAAATGATGGAAACGGAAATTTTACCGACATCACAGAACAAAAAGCATACGAGTTTAAAGACTTAGGCCTTGTAAAGGATGCCGTTTGGGTAGATATCGATGACGACGAAATTTTAGATCTTGTCGTGGTAGGCGAGTGGATGGCTCCACAATTTTTTAGAAATACAGGACGAAGATTAGAGAGTTTTGAAACTAACTTGAAAGATATCCATGGCATGTACAATGCCGTCTTTGCTGTAGATTTAAATGAGGATGGTAATGAAGAATTGATTTTTGGCAATACTGGTTACAATTTCAAACTTAATCCTCAACCAAATGCCGCGATTAAATTATTCATCAACGATTTTGATGATAACGGCACCATAGAACAAATCATAACCAGAACAATCGATGGCAAAGACAAAACCTATCAGTTAAAACGTGAATTGGTTAAACAGATACCGAGCATTAAAAAGGATAACATGAGTTTTGAATCTTTTGCAGAACAGTCCATACAAGATTTGTTAGGTAAAGAAAAAACGGATGAGGCCATTGTAAAACTTCTAACAGAAACTGGATCTTATGCGGCTTTTAATACAGCTGAAGGGACATATGAAATTAAATATTTACCCAAGGAAGTTCAGTTGTCTTCTGTAGAAGCCATGAATAGTGTAGAAGTAGACAACAAAAAATTCATTTTAACAGGAGGCAATTTTTACCATTATAAACCTCAATATTGTCAACTAGACGGATCAGATACGCATATGATAGGTTATAAAAATGATCAGTTTTATGTGGATACTGAATTAGACATGAGCGTAAAAGGTGAAGTAAGAGCTATTCAAGTAGTGAAAAACACATCAGGAAATCCTACCATCATCATTGGACGAAATAACGATAAACCTGTAATTTTTGAGTATGACAAATAAGATTATCTTATTTACGTTTTTAATGGCACTATTGTGGTCTTGTCAAAATAAATCTGACATGCATTTTGAACGCCTTGATGATAAAAAAACAGGGATAGATTTTGCCAATACATTAACCGATACGGAAGACGCTAATATATTGGATTACCTTTATTTTTATAATGGCGGTGGTGTGGCTGTTGGAGATATCAATAATGATGATTTGGTTGATGTGTTTTTTACGTCAAGCCAAGGCGATAACAAGTTGTATGTCAATCAAGGTAATTTTAAGTTTAAGGACATTACCGAACGAGCAGGAATCCAACAAACGTCAGATTGGAATACAGGTGTAAGCTTTGCCGATGTAAACGGCGATGGATTGCTTGATATTTATGTATGTGCGGTTGTTGGTATAAATGGGTTTAAAGGGCATAACGAGTTGTACATCAACAATGGCGATGAAACATTTACAGAAAAGTCTAAAGACTATGGACTGGATTTTGACAATTATTCATCCACTGCGGCATTCTTCGATTACGACAACGACGACGATTTAGATTTATACTTGCTTAATCATGCGGTACATACCCAAAATTCCTATGGTAAAGCCGATTTACGATTAACGAGAAGTTATGAAACTGGAGATAAGCTCCTAAGAAATGAGGGTGGAAAATTTATCGATGTATCGGAAGAAGCAGGTATTTTTGGTGGTATAAACGCCTATGGTTTAGGCGTGGCAACGGCAGATTTTAATAACGACGGTTGGACAGATATTTACGTCAGTAACGATTTTCACGAAGACGACTATTTGTATATTAATAATGCAGATGGTACGTTTATAGAGCAATCTAAAGAAAAAACAAGCATGATGAGTCGCTTTTCCATGGGAAGTGATGTGGCAGATATCAATGCCGATGG
>JAUIFC010000006.1 GCA_030429455.1 Bacteroidia bacterium
CGATAATTCCAATGCTCCAAACACAAATCCATATCACCGCCCAATCTGATAAACCTAACAATTCCGGGATGTCGAACATAGTGCTGAATGCCAATGACCCAGAATAAAGAATTGTCGGTAATAAAACAATGGTATAAGCCGTGAGGAATAAGAGTGATAACAATGCCTTAGTTTGTTGATCGAAGCGTCTTTCGATAAATTCGGGAATCGTCGTAATTCCCGAGCGCATGTATTTGGGTAATAAAAATATAGCACCAAAGATGATGGCAATTGCAGCTAAAGTTTCCCAAGCCATGACCATCAAACCTTCTTTAAAAGCAGCACCGTTTAAGCCTACGATTTGTTCGGCAGAAAGGTTGGTTAATAGCAAAGAACCTGCGATAGTTATGGCGCCTAAACTCCTGCCAGCCAGATAGTATCCTTCCGCAGAGGATTCATCGGTTTTTCGTGTAGCATACCAGGAAATTATGGCCACAAGGGCTGTAAACCCTACAAAAGTTATAGCTGAAAGCATATTAAAAATTTGAAATTATTGTAATTTGATAAATATATAAAAATACTAATTATTACCTTTGAGACTTTTGAAAATTTCTTAGAATAAGGTTGTCTTTTTTAAGAATTCAATTGAAAAACAAATAGATAGTTAAACAAATAATAGTTTTAATACCAATGAAAAATATGAAAAAAGAAATTAGTGGTGTCATGCTCAATGCTTATCCAGATAGTATAGGAAAAAATTTAGCTGATGCATTGCAAGTCTTAAGCTTAGACGACCTTAAAGAGGTGTTTTCTTTGTTTTATGTTTTACCGACGTTTTTTAACAGCGATTTGGACAGAGGATTTTCAGTTATAGATTACAATATAAATGAAGACCTAATTTCACATCAGGATTTAGAAACTTTAAATGACTTGGGAATCGATTTGAAATTTGATATCGTTCTCAATCATCTTTCAGTTGCTTCACCGCAGTTTAAAGATTTATTGAAAAATGGCGAGCAATCAAAATACAAGGATTTCTTTATCAATTGGAATACCTTCTGGAAAGGAAATGGCGAAATGAATGCCGAAGGAATAGTAATTCCTCATAAAAAATACCTGGATAAACTCTTTATGCGAAAGGCAGGTTTGCCAATATTAAAGGTAAAGTTTCCTGATGGTTCTGAGCAACCTTATTGGAATACGTTTTACCAAAAAATAGGTCATCATGCCTTAGAACATAAAGATGTAGAAGGTATTGATTTATCTACTGTTAATGCTGATGAATTGCTTCATTATTTAAATCAAAAAATTTCTACTTCAACTGAAATCGAATTTGCAAATTTTGACATTTCAGAATCGGCTAAAACTGAAATTTTAAACCTGAAAGAAACCAAAACCTACTATTTAGGACAAATGGACGTGAATGCCAATTCGCCTTTGGTTTGGGAATTTTACGAGGAAACTTTAACTAAACTAAAAAGTTATGGCTGTCAGATATTGCGTTTGGATGCATTTGCTTATCTGCATAAAGCTGTAGGTGAGTCCAATTTTTTTAACACACCTGGAACATGGGACAACCTTGAACGTATAAATGATATGGCTAAAGCTTTGGATATAAAACTTTTACCAGAAATTCATGCTGAATATGGTTCAGGGCTTCATAAGGAAGTTGCAGATAAAGGTTATATGATTTACGATTTTTTCCTACCAGGATTACTAATTCATGCGCTTGAATTTAACACCAATACTGCGCTTTTAAAATGGGCAAGAGAAATTTTGGATAATGGCTATAAAACGGTAAATATGCTAGGATGCCATGACGGTATTCCTGTTCTGGATTTAAAAGGCAAAACTGTTGATGGTGTGTATCATGAGGGTCTTCTCGAAGATGCTGCCATAGAAAGTATCATGGATATCATCATTAACCGAGGCGGAAAAGTGAAAAATCTTTATGGCCCAAATGGCGAAAAAATATCCTATTACCAGGTCAATGCCACATTTTACAGTGCTTTAGGCGAACAGGATGATAAGCTTCTCTTAGCTAGAGCTTTACAAATCTTTATGCCAGGAATTCCTCAGGTTTGGTATCTGGATTTATTTGCAGGGAAGAATGATTATGAAGCTGTAGAAAGAGCAGGAGATGGTGGCCACAAAGAAATAAACAGAACCAATTTAAGTCTAGATTTTGTAAATGAACATATTAATCGACCAATAGTGAAACATCAATTGGAACTGTTGCGCTTAAGAAATACTTATAAGGCTTTTTCTGGAGATTTGACAATTAATGCTTCTGAAAATGACAAAGTCGATTTTCTTTGGAAAAACAAAGAAGATTATGCCCATCTTAAAGCTGATTTGAAAACATATACATTTAGCATTTCCTGCTATTCTGCAGAAACTGCAGAAACTTTGGAACTGAATTCAAACTCATATTGATTGAAATCTTAGCGTCGAATTTCATGTCAGTTTAACTCATTTTTCGCCCATACCAAGCAATGTATGTAAAGCATAACAATGGTAGAATAAAGGAAAAATTAATTTCAGTCACACCAAATACAGTCGTATCTGCCACACCATTTCCGCCGATGTCAATAATCATTCCTTGGAGTTTTGGCATCAATGCACCTCCCACAATGGCCATAACAAGTCCAGCAGAGCCCAATTTGGATTGTTCTTCTGTAAGATCGTTTAGGGCAATGCCATAAATTGTAGGAAACATAAGAGACATAAAAAATGAAATACCTACAAGCGCATATAAACCTGGAATACCTTGATAAGCTATGGTGAAAGCTACAAATAGAATAGCTAATGTCGAGAAAACCATTAACAGTTTACCTGAGTTGAAGAAGCGCAAAAGATACGTGCAAACAGCTCTGCCAATGGTAAACAAAATAAACGCTGCCAGCTGGTAATAGCCTGCAGTAACACTATCCACTCCAATGGCTTCGGCGTATTGATAGATGTAAGTCCAACACATGATTTGCCCTCCAACATATAAGACTTGAGCGAGGACGCCTAGGCTGTAAGTGTTGTTTTTTAATAATTCCTTGACTATCTTTTTCAGCTTTTGCTCCTTTGTCTTTTCTCTGTTTTCAGGCATTTTGGCAATCAAAAAAATGATAAAAATAGCGAGTAGTACCAGTCCTAAAATCACATAAGGATTTCGAATAACGAGCAAGTCAGATGTTCTGATGATAGTTTTTGCCGCTTCGTCTAAGGTGTTATAGTCGGCGATATCGTCTGATTGCAGATTTTTTAAAACAAATTGTTGTGCGACCAATAATCCTGCTAAAAGTCCGATAGGATTAAATGCTTGTGCCAAATTTAAGCGTTGGGTTGCCGTTTGCTTAGAACCCATCGCTAAAATATAGGGGTTGGCAGCCGTTTCTAAAAATGCCAAGCCAAAAGTCAAAATGTACAATCCAAAACAGAAAAACTTAAAGCTTTCGGTTTGAGCGGCAGGATAAAACAACAATGCTCCAGAAGCGTACAATGCAAGACCAATTAAGATGCCTACTTTGTAAGAATACCGCCTCATAAATAAAGCTGCTGGCAATGCCATACAAAAATAACCGCCATAAAAAGCCATTTGTACCCAAGCGGCTTGAGAATTAGATAATTCCAATACTTTCTTAAAAGCTTGAACCATAGGGTCGGTAACCGAATTTGCAAAACCCCATAAGGCAAACAAAGAGGCTACCAGTATAAATGGTAGGACTATTTTTTTGGAGACGACAGGTGTTTTAATTGAATTATTTTCCACGTTTTTAGGGTTTTACTATTTTCATTACTTTATTCGAAGGTCAATAACCGCATTAGAATAAAACAATTCGGTTGAGTAGCTGAATTTTTTTAGAAAGTAAAAAAACAACTTTCTAAACAATTTTTTAATTTTAATTCTTCTTTTTTGCTAAAAGATGTTGCTTTTATCAACTCATGACAACTCTCTTTTTGATAGTCGGCAAGTTGTTCATGTTTTTAACCTAACCTGAAACCACCAAAACTTAACACTTTAAACCTTTGTGTCTCTGCACCTTTGCGTGAGATTAGCTATTCGACATTGCACACACTGCAACCACCAAAATTAAATTAACCGCTAGGATCGCAACGTAGACGCCAAGTTCGCCAAGAAATGCTTAGTTTAAAAAACTGAACCACCAAAACCTACCAGTTTAAACCTTAGCGTCTCTGCGCCATTGCGTGAGATTGATCGTTTGATATCATCACACTCAAATTTTTTATATAACCAAAAACCTGAAGCAAACCTAAAAACCAAAACAACCTCTAAATCTTACCATCCAATGCCTAAGCCTTCTCGCTTTATTAGAAATATAATTTATTTTTGAATTTTTATTTTAGCAGCAGAAGGTTTTAATATGGACGAACTCATAGATATTGTAGACAAAAACGGAATGCCCACTGGAGAATCTGTTCTAAAGTCTCAAATTCATAAAAAAGGATATTTTCATCATACAGCGCATCTTTGGATTTACAATACGAAAGGAGAAATCTTATTGCAGCAACGGGCGGCTTCAAAAGCCATTCATCCCTTGTTGTGGGATGTGTCTGTTGCAGGGCATATCGATGCTGGAGAAACAGCTGAAGAAGGTGTGATAAGAGAAGCTAAAGAAGAAATTGGTATAACGATACATGAAAAAGACCTTATTAAAATTGGTGTATTCGAATGTTTTCAAACCTATCCTCATGGCATTATTGACAATGAATTTCACAATACCTTTATCCTCAAAACAGATGTCGGCTTGGCTGATTTAACCCCACAAAAAGATGAAGTAGAAGCCTTAAAATTTGTAACCATTGATGAGTTTAGGCATTTGTTAGATTTCAGTCATGAAAATAAGCACTTTGTAGGAACAAATAAAGATTATTATTTGAAGGTTGTGGATAGGATTTTAAAGGCTTTGAAACAAGATAATGATAATCTTAAAGACTAAGGATTATTAGAAAATTAAGGTTATCAGCAGGAGTTAACCAAAAATCTGTCTACTTACCAATCAACCGTTTCTATTGATTGACATTGATAACAACGCCGTTATATTAAATATGGGTATTTTAGTATTTCGTGACCTTCTTTTCACATTGTTGAGACCTAAATAATCATCCTTGACATATCATATGCAGATTATTTGCTTAATAATTGAACCTTCCTAAAAGTAAATGTTTACTGAAACTATTGGCATAACGGTATTGAAACGTAAATCCCATCCAGATTAATAATCTAGACAGGATTTTTACTACTAGCTAAATAATAATAGCTAATTACTGCTTACTTATTCTGCGGCAACACAATCTCATTACAGACGACTTCGGTGATGTAACGCTTTTGGCCGTCTTTCGTTTGGTAAGAGCGGTTGCTCAGTTTTCCTGATATGACAACTTCTCTGCCTTTGGTAACGTAATTTTCAACAATTTCTGCTGTTTTTCCCCAGGCGACAACACTTTGCCAAAGTGTATTTTCAACTTTTTCACCTTTGGTGGTTGTGTAGTTTTCATTGATGGCCAAACTGAATTTTGCCAATTTTTTTCCAGAATCTAGATTTAAAATTTCTGGTTCTTGTCCTAATCTTCCCATTAACTGTACGTGGTTTCTTAAATTACTCATGATACTATTTTTTAAAAGTTAAACATTATGCCGTTGCCAAAATGTATGAGTCAGTAGCAAACGACAGTGCAAAGATGAAATAGCATATCCCTTCGAGTCGGTAAATAAATAGGTACTTACGTTTATTATTGCTTGTAGTCGTTTGTAAACGGATAAGTATTTAATATACAAATGATTAAAAAATAAAGTAAGACTATTTTAATTTTTAGATTTGTTTTAAAAAAAATGATTAGAGGTAAAGAAAACAGCCTTCTATGCTTTTTAAAAGTGGTAAACCTTATTAATAAAACACAGCATTCTGCTAATTTCCTAAGCACAAAAAAGGCTAGAATATCCTTTTTTATGGCGTATCTGGAAGTTTTAAGTACACTATTCCATCTTTTAAACTTTCTCAGTTTTGAACAACTTTAAATGACTTGTTTAGTGGTAAACTCTCCAAACTTTTCAGGATGTGTAAACAGATTAAATGCCATTTTTGCTGAATTTATAGTTTGGTCTATAAACGCGTTGGACTCGTGGGCAATTGCATTAACATGATTACACCATGTTTTCCAATCCTGCATCAACGTATCTTGGGGCGTAGTTTTATAGAAAATGGCTGGTTTTACATGCCATCGTTTGCGATGCTTTTCAATCTGTTTGCCGATGATATTGCCGCCAAGTTCAGAGCCTTTTACAACATAAATAAGCCCAATAAGTCCTGGTAGAGACGAAAAATCGGAATAATGTTTAAGTTTAAATTCTGATATAAGTAAACTTTTATTTAAATTCAACAAATCTTGTTTGATGTGTTCGCTTCTATCGGCTGGAAGAACTTGATCGGTTGGCAAAATATGTTTATGACGTTTGATAATTTCACTGACCAAACAATGCGCTTTATAGAGATGAGCTAGATGCTTTGTATAACAGTCTAGGTCGTAGTCATCTGAAAACATCATTTTGGCATTCATCATGCCTTCTGTGTGGGCATGCTCTTTTCGAGTTTCTTTTCTTAAGCGTTCCGTAAGGATTTTGCGCATGCTATTTTATCTTTCCAGTAGTTTTTTGAATTCTTCCAAGTCAAAGGGTTTTGGATAGTATAAATTAAAACCAGCATCCAAACACTTTTGTTTCCACTCGTCTCCAAAATAGTTTGTGTGTGCAACGAATATGGAATTGGCTAGGTTTGGATACGTTTTTAGCTCTTCTAACACGCCAAAACCATCAATCTCAGGGTCGTCTAAATTTAAATCCACAAGAAGGATTTCATATCCCTTTTGTTTTGCCAATTCAAAACATTGGTTTGCTGTTTCCACAGTATCTATTTGATATGCTTCAGAAGCTAATTTTTTGACAATAAAACGGTTAACGTTATTGTCTTCGACATATAAAATATTTTTCTTACTCATCTTTTAAGGGGATTAGAATTTTAAAAATGGAGCCTTTATGTTTAATACTTTCAACATCAATTTGTCCTCCAAGTGAAGCCAAATTATTCTTTAAAATATACAAGCCTAAACCTGTGCTTTGATCTGCTTGAAAAGTAGCTTCGTTTACGGTATAATAAGGTTCAAATATTTTATCCATTTCACTCTCGTCAATACCTATACCATTATCTTCGATGCTTAAGTAGATGTAATCTGTGTCATTTTCTCTAATCGTTTTCAGGTTTATTTCAATTTTGCCTTTCTCTTGGGTAAATTTGATGGCATTGCTCAGTAGATTATTGAAAATCTGACCATACAGGTGCGGGTCTGTATAGGTGTATAACTCTTTACTTTGCAAAAGTAAAAGCACATTTATATGTTTTTCATCGGCCTCGGGTTTTAATATCTTCACCAATGACGATGTCAGCTGTACGAGATCCACGTGCTCTATGATTTTTGACGGATTAGCTCTTTCCAATTTGGATGCACGCAAAACCCTATCGATAATGGCTAAAAGCCTTTGAGCACTTTTTAGAACCAGCATTATCAATTCTTTATGGTTGGGGTCAAGTTGTTTTTCCTGCAAAAATATTTTTGATATTCCGATGATGTTAGTTACTGGCGTTCTGATTTCATGCGAAAGATTTGAAAATACTTTTGATTTTAAATGATTAATTTCCTCTCCTGTTTTCAAGGCAATTTCAAGTTCCCTTTGGTACTTTTTACTGGATTTTAATTCATTCTGAAGTTGAAGATTTATGGATGATAACTCTTCCGATTTGTCTTCTAATAAAACTTTCAAATTTTTACGACTTAAAGCTAATTTTGTATTTTCTTCAAAAATAGTTTTCACAAAACTGAGTTCTTTTTTTGCTAATAATCGGTACAGTTTTTCAACAAGTATTTTCTGATGATGCAACCATGGTAAAGTTTTATGTTTTTCCTTTTGTACCCAAATGTCAAAAGAGGCTCTAGGTGTTAAAACCAGCCTGTTGTTTTTCTCTTCAACATTCATGGATTTTTCTGGATTGCCAGCCCAATTAATAGTTTCTTCTTTTGCGGTTCTCCAGAAATAAATGTAATCATTGAGGCGAGATGAAATTTCCAAACAAGCATAACCTGCAATTTCCTCATTTTTCCAATGTTCCAGACTTGTTTTGATGGAGTCTGAATACAAAATACTCTTTTCAGCATCTTTATGATCTTCTTTGTTTAAAGCAGAATGAAGTTGCACAAGCTCCTCGTCGGAGGGCGTTGCTCCATAATGTTGAAATGTGTTGTTGTCATTACATAAGCTATACCCACAGGCGTCAATGAGTTTGGATATGTCCGACCAATACTCTTTTAATAGAGTATCAAAATTTTGACTTTCGCTATACATATTTATGCTATACAAAACTTCATTCTGATGCTCTTCCTGTAATCTTAAATTTTCTAGAGCCAGTACCCCTAATTTATTTGAAAATTGGTTGGCAATCAATTCGAGTAAAAATCTTGAATTAAAATCCAAATACCTGGAGCCACTATAATGGTGGCATATCAACATGCCCCAAAGCGCATTGTCTACAATAACAGACACGACATGAGTTGCGGAGACCCCCATATTTTTTAAATACTGTATGTGCACAGGACTCACGCTGCGGTAAACAGAGTAGCTTAAATCTAATGCTGCACCTTTGGATTCTAGGCATACGATTGGTATGCCGACATCTTCTACATGGTTTATGGCCCTGCTCAAGTTGGTTAGATATAATTTTCGCGCCTGTTTTGGAATATCCGAAGCAGGGTATTTTAAGCCTAAAAACGAATCCAATCCGATGGACTTCTCTTCTGCAATGACTTCACCATCACCACGCTCGTCAAATTGATAAATCATAACCCTGTCAAACTGAGTAAATTCTTTTAAGAAATGGGCCGTCGTATTTATCAAATTGTCTTTTGTCTTACAGTCTTTAATGTTTTGACTAATGGTCTTAAAGGTGTTAAAGCTTTCGTAAGTTGAGGATTCTACAGTTTGTTTCTCCAATTCTATGGTGATGTATGCGCCTGCATTGGAAAAAAACAAGAGGTATTCTGTATTTTGAATGTTAACGCGGTGATTATACAGCGAACTATAAAATGTTTCTTTTTTTAATTTATTGAAAAATTGAATGACATCATCTTCAAAAAAATCTTTTAAATTTTTATTTGAATTTATAGATTCAAAAACATCACTTGCATTGTCACTTATGTAAGCTAAGGTGTGTGTAGTTTTCTCAAAAGCGAGGAGAAGACCATGAGATTGTATTTTACCTAATAAGTGTATCGGTTCGTTGTCACATTCTGACAAATTCAATTCAATGTCATTTATCTTTTTGTTCACGGAAGTTTTATATTTAGTTATACAATTTTACTAAAAAAATGTGAAATTCTAAAGGAATTAAAGGGCTTTTATTAGTCAAAAAAATGCAATTACCAGCGGTATTTATAATATGCTCATTTCTGGACTGACAACGGCAATCTTGTGCATTTGCCATTGCTGTTTTCGCATTCAAAACTCCATTTTTTAAAGGTTTGGGATGAATAGACAAGCAAGAAGGTCTTCATTATTTTCTTATTCAAATTCTTGTTTTACGTTTGGTTGAGAGTTATTTTGCACCTACTTTTACTTAAGGTGGATTTTTTTAGTCTAAAATGTAAAAAGTTTGTATTTTTATTAAAATTTTCTAAATATTTTTTTGATAAACTAATTTACTTCAGGAAGCCTAAACATGAGTGATAAAAAAGAAAACGATAAAGATTTGATAGTCATAGGTGTTGGTTCTTCGGCAGGAGGGATAAAGGCACTTCAAAATTTTTTTAGCGAGTTGCCAGTTCATCCAAGTTATGCCGTTGTTGTGGCACAACATCTTAGTCCTACACATAAAAGCAGTTTGCCACAGATTATACAAAAAAGCACTAAGCTTAAAGTGGAACAAGCTTCAAATGGCAAGGATTTATTGGGCGGATACATTTATATTGCTCCTCCAGATAAAGACATCGAGGTTAAAGATCGAAAGATTATTTTAAGTCCATCTGAAACAGAATTTGGCCCAAAACCAAGTGTTAATAAGCTGCTATACAGCATTGCGCAAGAATTCAAAGAGCGGAGCATTGCTGTGATATTGTCAGGTACAGGAACAGATGGTGCTGCAGGTTCGGAACATCTACAGACAAGAGGTGGAAAAGTATTGGTTCAGGATCCTAGTGAAGCTGCTTTCGATGGCATGCCTTTGGCGAGTTTAAGTCATGTTTCTGTCACTATTTCGGCCAAAGCGCATGATTTAGGCAAGAAAATAAAGAGTTTAATCCTTAATAAAGAACCACTTGTTATCGAGGATGTTGTTGCTGGACCTAACGATGGACTTGCAACCATATTAAAAATACTCGAACAACACAGTGGCGTGGATTTTAGGCGTTACAAATTTAGCACAATCGAACGTCGGCTAAATGGTCGAATGCTCAAATTGGGGCTTGTAAATTTTGAAGACTACATACAGCAAATAAAAGAACGCCCCAGTGAGTTACAGGTTTTATTTGAATATCTGCTCATCGGTGTTACAGAATTTTTTAGGGAACCGGACTCCTTTAAGGCTTTAGAATATCAAATCGAAGATTACATCAACCAAACCCAAAAGACCGATTTAAGATTTTGGGTACCCGGTTGTGCTTCTGGAGAAGAGGCTTATAGCCTGAGTATCATCGTTAGCGAGATCAGTAAACGCATTAACAAAGACATCAAACTGCAAATATTTGCCACGGATATCGACCGTAAAGCACTGCAAACAGGTAGAAAAGGCATCTATTATAAGGATAGAGTCGAAGGCTTGCCAAAAGACATTATTTCGCGCTATTTTAAGGTCAAGGAGAATTACTACGAGGTAAACAAGGAATTGCGGTCGAAAATCTTATTTTCCAATCACGATTTAACGGCCAATGCGCCTTTTAGCAAAATTGATCTGATAAGTTGCCGAAATCTCTTCATATACTTTAACCGTGACTTGCAAGCGGATATTTTACCGTTATTGCATTACAGTCTTAATGAAAATGGCTTGCTCTTTTTAGGTAAGTCTGAGAACATTACAGGTTTTGATAGCCTTTTTAAACCCATTGTAAAAAAACATCGCATTTGGGAGAAAGTTAACCACAAAAGGACCGATCCTATAAAGTTAATTCGTTTTAAAGGCAATAGCAACAAGGCTTCAACCATAGGAAAACCATTAAGTGCTTACAGCAAGGGCTTAAAAGAGATGGTCCAGAACAGCTTTTACCAAGAGTTGCACCATCCTTATATCGTTGTAAATTCCGATATGCAATTAGAATTCATAAATGGCGATCCAGATCCTTTTGTAAAATTAGGTCAAGGTGCTGTTTCAAATTCATTACTTAAACTATTGCATCCTATGTTGCAAATAGAGGTGCAAGACACGGTGAGGTTGTCAAGAGAACGTAATGAATTAACGATTGGCGATTTTCATGTATTAAAGGACGATGTGAGCACAAAAATTGTTCGCCCTGTCGTTTATCCCATTTTTAGCTTACAAGGTTTGTATTTTATCATTGTTTTCGACTATTTTCTGTTAAAGGAATTGCCAAAGGTGAGCAAGGACTTTGGTACTTTGCACGAACAAGCAGAATACCAATTCCTACAACAGGAATTAATTTCAACACGAGAGCACTTACAATCGTATGTTGAGGAATTGGAGACATCTAACGAGGAAATGCAAGCCCTTAATGAAGAGCTTCAGAGCACTAACGAAGAGTTACAGAGTCTTAATGAAGAATTGGAGACCTCTAACGAAGAGCTTCAAAGTACCAACGAGGAAATGCAAGTCGCTTACCAACAGTTGGAAAATACTCATACAGAAATTAAGCAAAAAGATGCCGAATTAAGAGAAACGATTGCATTTCTGGAAACAGTTCTTGATAATAACGAACAAGGTATTCTAATCGTAAATCAACATTTGAAAATAACCCAATTTAATTCTAGAGCTAAAGAGGTATTTAAAAATTTAGGAAAAACCCTTAGTCTAAATAAATCTATATTTTCTCAAGTGCCTAAAGAATGGCATATCAAATTTGAAGAGTATTTAGAAGAGGCTAACACTAAAGATGTATGGCATAAGAGCATTATGATAGAGCGTAAAAACGATACACATCATTTCTTGTTAAGCATCAAAAATATAGCCAATAATCCTAGATCTAGTGATAGCAAGATCGTTAGCCTTTTGGATATTACCAAGGATAAAAAGTTAAGTAACGAATTGTCTAAACTCAATTTACTACTAAATCAAGTTGGGCAATTGGCATCGATTGGCGGTTGGGAATTGGACGTCAAAACTGGCGAGGTGACAAGAACAGAGGAAAATTATAGAATACATGGCCTTCCTTTTGGAGATAGTCCTGGTTTGCTGAATAGCTTAGAGTTTTATCCCGAAGAAGCTCGAGTAAAACTAGAAAGACTTCTTAACAGACTCATCAAACATGGTACCTATTACGATGAAATCTTCCCGTTTGTAGCGATCGATAATAAGGCAAAATTTGTACGAGTGACAGGTAGACCTCATATTGATGAAAATGGCGAGATCACTAGAGTTTGGGGAACCATTCAAGACGTTACTGGAGATCACAAGAAAAAGATTGAAATCGAAGCCTTAAACCAAGAATTGCTCAGATCGAATAAAGAACTTACGGAGTTTGCTTACATTGCTTCTCACGACTTGCAAGAGCCATTACGCATGATTTCTAGTTTTACCCAACTTTTGGCAGATCGCTATAAAGACAAACTAGACGAAAAAGCCAACGACTATATTTCTTATGCTGTAAATGGCGCTAAACGGATGAAAGAAATGATTACAGACCTTCTGGAATATTCTCGTGTAAACACCAGCGAAGAAGAGATTGTAGAAATAAGTCTAGAAGGCATTGTAAATGAAGTAAAATTGTTGCTCAAGTCCAAAATTGAAAGTACAGGAGCGCTTATTTCCGTTGGTCCTTTGCCATACATAAAAGGGATAAAAGTTTTAGTCGTTGCTTTGTTTCAAAACTTGGTCGACAATGCACTTAAATACACAGAAGACAGGCCAATTATTCATATAAGCAGTAGAGAAGACAACAAATATTTTCACATAGACATCAGAGACGATGGTATAGGAATTAATGCAAATAAATATGAAGATATTTTTGTGATATTTAGGCGTTTACACAGCCCCGAAGCTTTCGAAGGAAACGGAATGGGACTGGCAGTTTGCAAAAGAATCATGCTACGCCATAAAGGAATGATAAGTGTGAAATCCAAGTTGGGTAAAGGGTCTACCTTTACAGTCAGTTTTCCAAAAGTAGAATTATAAAAAAACACATCTCAAAATGAAAACAATAGTCGTAATTGAAGATAATCCTGGAGATCAGGAGCTTATGGAGTCTGTTTTGGAGAGCATTCCTCCAGGAGATAATTTCGAGTTTTACAGCAATGCCGAAGATTATATAGAGGTGTTGCAACAAGATAAAGTCATACCAAAGCTCATAATACTCGACTTAAATTTGCCAAACCTCAGTGGGTTTAGTGTGTTGGAGGCACTTAATGATATGGACATAATTCATAATGTTTCAGTCGTTGTATTATCTACATCTCGAACCGATTCCGATATAAAAAAGAGCTATGAGTTAGGAGCTAATGCGTTTATAGCCAAGCCTTTAAATTACTCGGAATTTAAACAATCGACTCAGAATCTAGTAGAGTTTTTTTTAAAGCATAACTTAACTGTTTCTTAGTTTTTAATTTATTATAGTTTGGACGTAAAGATTTTACATATAGAAGACTCTCCGGGCGACCGTCGTTTGGTGGCAGAGTATTTAGAAGATTTTAAAAAAATAAGAGTAGAATATGTTGAAGCCTCGTCGTTAGATTCTGGTCTAAAACTCCTAGGAGAACAAACCTTTGACATCTTACTATTAGATTTAAATCTACCAAACAGCCTTGGTGTCGAAACAATGAATCAAGTCGACCCTTTAAAAATTTGTACTATTATTTTAAGTGGCTCCGACGATCAAGATTTGGCCCTTGATTGTATTAAATTCGGAGCACAAGACTTTATTCATAAAAATGATTTAAGCCCAGGCCTGCTAGAAAGAACCATACAATTTGGTCTAAAACGATGGCATATATACAATCAAAATGAAGAACTGAAAGCTAATTTGTTTTTCAAAGAACAACAGCTAGAGGCCATCAACAAAACCAAAAATGCTTATATCGTAAGAACAAATGTCGAAGGCCAGTACACCTTTTATAACGAAAGTTTTGCAGAAACCTTTTTAAAAGAAGGCGAAAATCCTATAGGTTGCCATTCTCTATCGCATATTATGGAAGAGGATCACCATAAAACTTTCAAAACAGTAGAGAAGTGTTTTAGCAGTCCTGGAGAAATTTTTACGGTCAACCTTAGAAAACCTGGGATAGAAGATGGTGTAGTTCATAATACATCTTGGGAGTTTATGGCAGTGCAAGATGCAGAAGGAAATATCATCGAGGTTCAATGTACTGGTTACGACATTACAAGGCAGAAGGAAGAGATACGAAGCATCAAAGAGAAATACCAATTAAGTAAATCCTCCATAGACCATACTTCAGATTTAGTTATTCTTCATCATCACGATTTAAGAATCAATTTTGCTTCGCCGTCCGCTGTCAATATTATTGGATTTACCAATCGTGAGTTGTTTAAATTCAATTTTTTAGATCGAGTGCATCACAAGGATTTAGCGTTTGTTAAATCCACTTTTGAAAAGGTAAGCAAAAAAGACGCCACAGAAACGATGCGTTACAGGTTCAGACACGCCTTGGGGCAATACGTGTGGCTGGAAACGCGCGCAAGTAGTTTTTTTGATAACAACTCAAAAGAGCGCTTGATCATTACAAACTCTAACAATATTGACAGAACTATTGAAATAGAAAAGGAACTAGAATATAGCCAAGAACGCTACAGAAGTTTGTTTGCTACAAGTCCATACGCCATTGTAGTTACCGTGATGAGTTCTGGATTGGTGCTAGAAGTCAATCAAGCCTTGACCAATATCTCTGGTTTTACTCAGCAACAATTGCGGGGCAAAAGTTTTAATCTGTTAGGCATATGGAAGAAGCAAACGGATAAATTAGAATTTATCAATCGCTTAAAGCAGGAGAGGTACATAGACAATTACAACGCAGATTTTCGATTAGCCGATGGCACAACACATCAATGTATACTCTCGGCATCTATCGCTTACATAAATGGGCAAGAGTGTATCGTCAATTTTATTCAAGATATCCACGAACAAGTTGAATTAAAAAATAAGGTTGTTGAACAAGAAAAACGCTATAAAGACTTAATCGATAGCGTCGAAGATGTCATTTTTGAGCTAGATATGAAAGGCGAAATGACATTTGTTTCAACACAAATACAGCGTTACGGCTATACGGAAGAAGAGTTTATTAATTTAGCTCCCCAAGCTTACATACACCCAGTTGACTTAAACTATTATCAATCCCTATTCGAAAATGCGTTAAATGAAGACAAAAGCATACATAGCAGACCTTACCAGTTTAAGACCAAGGACGGAGGTTATGTTTGGCATCAATCCGATGGAGCTGCTAGAATGGATAGTAATGGGACTATTAGCGGTATTGTTTGCATTGCGAGAGATGTTACACAAGATTTAAAGAGGGAAAAGGAATTAGAAATTGCGCATGACAAGGCAACAGGACTTCAATACAATCTCGAAAGCCAAAAATTTGCCTTAGACCAACATGCGATTGTAAGTATTGCAAATAAAAAAGGAGAAATAACCTATGCTAATAAGATGTTTTGTGACATAAGTGGCTTTAATGCGGGCGAACTATTAGGTCAAGACCATCGGATTCTCAACTCTGGTTATCACAGCAAAAACTTCTTTAAAGAACTTTGGAGAACTATTAGCAGAGGCAAAGTTGGGAAAGGTGAAGTAAAGAATAAAGCAAAAGATGGTTCTTTTTATTGGGTACAGACGTCGATTGTTCCTAGAAAAGATGAAAAAGGGAAAATAGTCGAATACATCTCCATGCGCACGGATATTACGGCACGTAAGCAAGCAGAACTACAACTTGAAGAAAGAGAAGCAAGATTAAGTAGTTTGATTAATAGTGTAAATCAGGAAATATTTGCAATCGATACGAATTATCGTGTTTTAGTAGGCAACGATAACTGGTTGAGGAATTTTAAACAATTTTTTGGAAAAGACATTCATATTGGAGACAAACTTGTAGACGAACAAGGTATGTCAGAAGAATTCTTCTCGCCATGGAGAGAACAATACCAGAAAGTATTTAAGGGAGAATATTTTGAATCAAAAGAAAAATATGTTTTTCCAGGTGATGTAGAACGCTATGTAAATGTCAAACTAAGTCCATATCGAAATCATAAAAATGAGATAAGAGGTGCTGTGGTGTATAATGAGGATGTCACTCAACTTACATTAGCTCAACAAGAGGAGGAATACCAAAAAGAGTTAATGGCACATTTGGTCAACACGACTGGACACTTAATTAATGTGACTACAGAGTCCGAATTGCATCAACTTCTTGCAAAAAGTGTCCGATCTATTTTTGATGCACTTAACTGTATGGCGATAAGTGTGAGTTACGATACAGAGAACAGAAAATATGGTAGATTTTGTTTTGATGGACCTGAGGACCTTATTAAAAAGTTTCCTTTTTTAAACATTGCCTCCGATCAAGACAGCAGTTTTGATACCATTCCGGAAAGCTTGTTCGCAGCCCAAAAGCAAACGACGCTCTTTAAAATTAAAGGCATAAACCAGCTTTCTGAAAATCATTTTACAGAGGAAAGCAGAACTCTTTTTCAAGACCTTTATCCAAATATTGAAATTTATACCATTGGCTATCAGCTTGATAAACAGGTGCAAGGCGCATTATTTTTTGGTTTAATTCAATCTGATCATAGAGTAGAAAAGGCTAAGTCCATCATAGAGACGATAGCTTCTCAATCCTCTACCGTGCTAGCTGCTTTAAGAAGCAAAGAAAAATTACAGATCACAACAACTCAATTGAGCCAAGCCCAAGAGCTTGCGTCTTTAGGCTATTGGGAGTGGGACGTCGTAAAAGATCATGTCACTTGGTCGGATACCATGTGGGAGATATACGAACTTGACCGCAAAATTAAAGCACTGGATTTGGATGGGCATGCAAAATTGTACTCCAAAGAGAGCTTTGATATACTGAGCGAATTAGTCAACAGATCCTTGATCTACCATGAGCCTTATGACATAAAATTAACAGTTTTGACAGCTAAAGGCGAGAAATATATTCGGGCTTATGGCGCTCCAGAAATCCTGAATGACCAAGTTGTAAAGTTAAAAGGATATGTTCAAGACATAACAGAATTGGAAAAATCGAGACTTCGTGAACAAGAACGACTACAAAACATTCGTGTCTTAGCCAATTCTGCTTTCAAATTGTTAAATGTTTCAACTCGCGAAAGTTTGTACCAAACCGCTGTGGAAAGTTTTAAACTGTTGGCTAATAAGGATGCTATTATGTTATTTAATTTATACAGTGAAGATTTAAGTGAATTTTCTACAGATTATATGCACTTTCCCGATGCGATGAAGGCTGAAATTCAGTTAGATGATTTTCAGTTTAAAGACATTTGGGTTCCAACTAATCCAGTATTTGTAAACGAATTAAGCACCAATGAATTTGTTTATGTCGAGCATCCAAATTTTACGTCAATCAACGCCATTATACCAAATTTTAAACAAAAAGTTGAACAGAATTTCTCTCCTTACGAGTTTTATGTTTTTGGAATTTTATACAACGAAAATTTGTTTGGAAGTATCGATATCATCATTCCAGACAAAATCAAATCTGACCAAAAAGACATCCTATTGTCTCTAGTGTCTCAAATTTCTTCAAGTTTTGCCCAACTCAATAGTAATGAACGTATTTTGGAATCCGAAACCCGTTTGCAATTGGCGATAGAGGCTTCTCAAGCCGGAATATACGAAGTAGATTTGAACACAGAACACTACTTCTACGATAAGAGGTTTGCCGAAATGCTTGGGTATAAAATGGAGGATTTTGCCAATTTAGGTTATGAAGTTATAAGCAAATTGACACATCCTGTGGACGTTAGCTTGATTATGGCAGATGTGTTATCTTCTGACGGACCTAAAAAGAAACATTCCACTTATCAGCATGAAATAAGGATGCAACATCGTGACGGGCATTATGTGTGGATTCAAGACAGTGGTATAGTTTTGGAATGGCATAAAGACTTAGATAGTCCATCCAAATTTGTAGGTATTCTAATCGATCAAACCAAGCGTAAAGAAAGAGAGGAACAACTGCTTCTTTTCGAATCTGTCATCACCAATGCGAAGGATGCAGTGTTGATAACTGATAATCAACTTAGTTCTCCTGGACCACATATCATTTATGCGAATACTGCTTTTGAAAAGATGTCGGGGTATACCTTACAAGAAGTTTTGGGCAAATCTCCACGCATATTGCAAGGGCCTGGAACTTCAAAGGATACTACCGATGTTATCAGAACTGCTCTTCAGAATAATGAAGTTGTGTCTGTTGAAATTGTGAATTATACCAAAAGTGGCGAACCTTATTGGGTAGATATGAACATTTCTCCAGTTTTTAATCAGGTTAATGAGGTTAGTCATTTCATCGCTATCGAAAGAGACATTACCCAACAAAAAGAAAGTCGGAATAAGTTACGTGAGGCATTAACGCGTTTAGAACTGGCGACAAGAACCTCTAAAATAGGCATTTGGGAATATAAACCTCAATCCAACGATTTGGTTTGGGATGTCTCTATGTTCGAATTATACGAAATGAACCCTAAAGATTTTACAAGCCATGTGGATGCATGGGAAGAATCTTTGCATCCTGAAGATAGACAGAACGCAGAAAATGAACTTGCTTTGGCAATGTCTGGTGACAAAGAATTTGATACGCGTTTTCGTATTAAGACGCCAGAAGGCCAAATAAAATACATATCGGCCATAGCACATACAGAGTTTACAGATGGGCGTGCTACACGTGTTGTAGGTTTAAATTGGGACGTTACAGAACAAGTTACGCGGCAGATCGAAATCGAAAATGCACTTAATGAGCGCGAAGAAATTCTTAACTCGATGAGTGATGGATTCTTTGAAGTAGATCATAATTGGAACATAACTTATTGGAGTAAATCTGCTTCGGAAATTATGGGTGCTCAAAAAGAAGAAGTCTTAAACAAAAATCTATGGGAGCTTTATGCCGATGCGCTTGATACAAATTTCTTTAGAGAGTATCATATCGCCATGGAAACTGGAAAACAGCGAAAAGCTGTTGATTTTCATATTGGAAGTAAAAAATGGTTAGAGGCTACCGCCTATCCGAAGGAAGATGGATTAGCTATATTTTTCAGAGATATAACACACGAACACGACTATCAAGAAGAGCTTGAGCGCTTAAAACAAAATCGAGAAGCTCTAGTAAATACAACAGATGATTTCATTTGGTCGGTAGATTCGGAAATGAATTTAATAAGTGCAAATGATGCCTTTATAAAACGATTTAAGAAGCTTACTGGTCATAACATCACGGAAGGCGATTACATATTACAAAAGGAATTAAAAGCAAGTTATTTAGAACGGTGGAAAGAACTTTATAAAAGTGCCCTAAAAGGTGAAGAAGTAAAAGAACTTATCGAAAATGATTCCTATGATGATGAGCGTGTATTGTCTATATCTTTATATCCTATTCAAGATGCAGATCATAATGTAACAGGTGTGGCTTGTTATTCCCGCGATGTTAGCGAACGCTTTAAATATTTGAAAGCCTTAGAAAGTCAAAACGAGCATTTGAAGGATATAGCTTGGAAACAAAGCCATCTTGTACGGGCGCCTTTAGCAAATATCATGGGTGTGATAAATCTATTTGATTTCGAAGACATGTCTGAAACGCTAGACCAAGAAACACTTGATCTCATGGAAATCATGAGGGAGTCCACAACCAAATTGGACGACATTATACACGACATCACAAAAAGAACCCAAGAAGCTAAGTGGTAGGCGGTGTTGAAAAGGAGTTTAAAGTATCAGGACTAAAGTTTAGGAAGATGTATTAAGGACATTTGTCTGAATTTGAGAAGGTTTGATTACTTACAAGGTAAATGTTCAAATTGTTCAGCTATTGAAATGATATGCTCTGTTAAGTGTTCAATCTCAGGGCTTAATGCGCGATCTTCTTGGAGTGGAGAAAAATGAGAGCCAAAATAGGTTAACCAATCTAAGCTTTGTGCAGAAGGTTGGCGATTAATCTGTTTTAGCCGATGCCTTAAAGCCTCGATATTTACCATGCATTCAATGCTTATCAAAGGTTTTAGGATGTTGAGCATCTGTTGTCCTCGCCAAGCGGAAGCTGTACCCATACTTACCATGTCTTGGTTTTGTCCATTGGTACTTAAACTTTGTAAACTAAGCGGTTGATACAAGCTTTTCAGTTCTGCGCAAAGCGCTGTGGCTGTGACTTGTGCACCCATAAAACCGCTGTTTTCGCCTTCATTTCCTGATTTTAAAAATGCTGGTAAGCCCAAATTAAGCTTCGAATCGCATAAGGTGCTGATTCGTTTTTCGGCATAAATGCCTAAATAAGCCATTTGAAGATTTAGCTGATCTGACGAAAAAGACACATGTTGCCCATTAAAGTTGCCACCATGATAAACTTGTTTGTCTATGGAGAAGAAATTCGGGTTGTCGCTTATACTGTTCATCTCAATAGTGATGCAATCTTGAATTTGCTGTAGTTGGTCTTTTACAGCACCTAGCAATTGAGGAATACAACGGATGGAATAAGGGTCTTGAGGCCATTTGGCTTCAAAAGGGTGTTCAAGTTCCATGGGGTTATGTTGAAACCAACCTTCTTTACTCTGTTGGTACAACCAGTTGGAAACCGCAATGTGGCCTTTTTGTGGATGTAGTTGTGCTAATTTAGGATGCCAAGCTTCTGGATATGCGCCTAAACATTCTCCATAAGAAAAAGCAAGTTGACTACTTAATCGAAATAAAACCAAGGTCTCATAAAGATTTCTTGCAACTATCGATGTCATGGCAGCAGTGCCATTTACAAAAGCGAGCGCATCTTTATTTGACCATTTTATGGCTGAAAAGGGATGTGTCTTATCAAAATCGCTAGCTAAATACGTCTTTCCTTTCCATTGAAAATCAGCCTGACCAGCTAAGCCAAGAGCCAAATGCGCCAATGGTGTTAAATCTCCACTGGCACCAACAGAACCCAAAGCAGGAATTTCTGGCAGAAAGTTCATTTGAAATGCCTGAACTAGGGTTTTAAAACTCTCAGGATTGATGCCAGAATAGCCTTGAGCAAGTTGTTTTAAGCGTAAAGCCAATATCATCCTTGTAATTTCAGGTTTTAACTTTGGGCCAACACCAGTTGCCAAGTGATAAATCAAACGTTCTTGCCGTTGTAAGTTGGCAGAAGCATCCTCGGAGGCTAAAGGGCCAAAACCACTGCTTACGCCGTAAATCCATTTGCCTTTTTCAATAAGCGCTTTCAAGGTCTCATAAGCTAAATTTACCTTTTCGAAATCAGAGCGGTTAACGTCTATGTTTTTAGCTTGATTGCCAATAGCAATAAAATCTGCTAAAGACCAATGATCAGAAAAATGTAGTTTCGAATTTGTGCCTCTTGTCATTTGTCAAACTTACTAAAACTGGAGTAACCGACATCCCATTTACGAGGCTTAAAAACTGAAGGTATGGTTTTAAGATAGGATTGCAATTGTTCTTCAAACTCTTTTTGCAAAATACCCTGTTCCAATTGAAAGTAACTGTACAGCCGTGTTCCCCAATGGTCTTCATATGGTTTTACCCAAACTTCTCTTATGCCAGGTACTTCTTTTAAGCGCTTTTGAACTTGAGCGATGGACACATTTTCGCCTCCAATTTGTATCATCTTATCTTTCCTGCCAATAACACGGAATTCGCGTTGATTTGTCCACGACAGATGATCAGGAATCGTGTGTATTTGACTATGTCTTACAATTTTATCTCCGTCTTTTTTCCAGTAGGGCAGAAGTTCGAAGTGGTTGTTCTTCCATTTTTGGTAGGCAATACCAGCAGTTTCTGTACTGCCATAAATATTCATGCCTTTAATGTTTTGGTGGCGTAGTCTGTCTGTCAATGCTTTTTCTATCGGAGCTGTAGAACTTACAGCCAATAGATGAGGAAAAGGTGGTGAAATGTATTGCCAAGCCGTCGGATGTCCAATAATTAAATCTTTATCGGTTGCAGTTTCTCTTATTTTGTGCCATTCGTTTTGGTTTAAGAATTTTGCTTGTTTTAGTTTTGATCCTAAGAGCAAACCCCAAATAAAACCATAAATGTGCCTCACTGGAACCAAACATAATAGCCCTTCTGCTTGTGTGTATGTCAACCAAAAGTCTCGCTCTTCTATAAGTGTGTTTTTAGAATGCCAAACCTCTTTTGGTGTACCACTTGTGCCTGAGGAGAAAAATCCAAACCTTTTATTCGGATCATTTGCAGCTTTGTGAATTTGAGTTAGCCAATCTTTGGTATGTTTATATTGCAAAAGATAGGCATCCTTATCGCCAGAAAGCATATCAAACCGAAAATGAAATTCTGCAGCCAGGTCTAAAATTTCTAGTGAATCCAAGCCTAAATCTAGAACCAAATCACCTTTAAAAGGTATGTGTTGTTGTCTTGGAATACACTTCCAAAACACCTCATTAATCAATACTTCTAATCGCTCTAGATCAAGAATCTCCGCCATTTATTTTGGAAGTCCAATTTCAAACTCTGCACCAACTGAAGGCTGGTTTATTTGAATATAACCTTTGTGCGCATCGATAATTTGCTTGACAATGGCAAGACCTAATCCTGTGCCATGTTCCTTGTTTTTGGTAACAAAAGCTTCAAAAAGTTTCGCTTTAATGTCCTCTGGAATACCTGGACCATTATCTTTAATTTTAATGGTAATATGGTCATTTACTTCTTCGCAGATAAGGTCGATTTTTGGTGCTTCTGTTTTGTTTTCAATCAAGGCTTCACAGGCATTCTTAACCAAATTGATTAAAACACGGTCCATTTTTTTGACATCAATCCCCAAGTCTACGTCTTCAAAACCAATCATATTGACCTGAACATGACCTATTTCCTCATTTCGCTTAAGCGTTATAATCACATCTTTAAGCCAGTTGTTTAAATTTACCTCCGTCTTTTTGATGGAAGCGTTTTTGGTAAAGTCCATCACATCGGCTATGATATCTGATGCATTTTGGGTCGCATCCAATATAAAATTAGCCAATGTTTCATTTTCTTCTGCATTGCCCGGATCCATTTTTATCAACTCGGCAATGCCCATGAGCTGAGCTATTGGCGATCTGATGTCGTGCATCACCATACTAATGGCTTGGCCAACAGCCGAAAGTTTTTCTTGTTTTATCAATTGTTCGCTGAGTTCGGAATTTTTAATCGCCCTTACAGCGTTTTCGACAAACAAGCGTAGGAGATAAATCTTTTCTTGATTGAAAAGCTCTGGTTCTGATGGTACTGCCAAAATACAATATTGTTCCAAAGGACAAATTAAAACACCTTCAGTGTATTTAATGTCATTCACCGATTGAATGTCAATCTTTTCAGATAACAAATCGATTCGAATTCTATGTTTGCCCGTACCCATGGACGAAACTTCTTCAAACGAATCATCTTGGAATTTCCCTAAAATCGCATAATCGGTGCCGATGTAGTCTGCAATTTGATGTAAAATATTGGTTAATAAGGTTTTGAGTTGTGTAGCGCCTAAGCCAATTTCACCAATAATTTCTAGTAGTTTTTCAAGATTTGTCAATCTTGCCCAATCGTAAAGGCTTTTTGTAGCCAGTTGTAGGATTTCTTCTGGAATAAAAGGTTTGCTTAAATAACCGACGTCTCCACCTGCTTGTTTGATGATTTCGTCAATACTCCGATCGGTAAATGCAGTAATGAAGGAGATTTGTGCCTTAGGGTCTAACTTTCTAATTTCCACACAAGTCGTTAAGCCATCCCAACCTGGCATTCGCATGTCGATAAAAATAACAGTAAAGGGTTGGCCTTTTTCAAGACTTTCCTTTACTTTTTCCAATCCTTCTTCTCCATTTTTGGCTTCAGTAATTTCAAAATCTGGATGTAGTCCACGAGGATTGCGTTCTACCACTTCTTCGATTTCGCCAAACAAATCTGAGGAAGCTTCGCCAAGCTCCAGAGAAGACTCGTCTTCTTCTTTTGGAGATAAAATTTCTCTTATGCTATCTCTTACTATTTCTTCATCGTCTATGATGAGTAATCGGCTAATAATCTTCATCTTTATTCGGTTATGTAGGGGAGTTTGATAATAAATTCTGCACCAGTGCCAGGGCCTTTACTCGTAATGCTTAGGGCTCCTTGATGAGTTTCTATGATTTGTTTACAATTGTACAGGCCAAATCCCGTACCGGTTTTTTTATGGGTGTTGCCTTTTTCAAGCAGTTTTTCAGACAGACTGGGCTCAAAGCCAATAGCATTGTCTTTTATACTTAAGACCACCATTTCGCTCTCTCTGTCGATGCTCAAGTCGATTATTAATTGTTTGTGTCGGTCTTCTTTTAATTCGTCATAGGCTTCAGCACTATTTTTAAAGGCATTGATCAACACTTGAATCAGTTTTGTTTTATCGCCTTTAATTGGTGGATTGTCCAATGGAATATTTCTGCTTATTTCGACACCTCTTTTTACAAGGCTTTGTTCATGAATAGACATGGCATCTTCGATTACCGTGCTTAATTTGAAGGCGGCGCGTTCTCCTTTTGTCTTCCCTTTTACATAGCTTCGTTGAATATTAAGTATGTCCTGAATGTGACTCGTAGTTTGGTAGAGCTTGTTGATGACGGTTAAAATATCACCTTCGCGAAACTCAAGACTTTTTCTTAAGGCACTTAAAAACTTTTTTAAAGCAGCACCTTTTCCTCTCCCAAGTGCAGTGTCAAGCGCATCAATTTTCTTTTCAAACAAGCCTTCTAGTTTAGATAATTCCGTTTTTTCTTTGCCTTCTGCTTTGGCTTGTAATCGGGCCACATCTGTGCCAAAAGAGGTTACAGCATTTCCGATATCATGTAATACACCTGTAGCCATTTCTAGTTTTCCAGCTTCTAAAGCCTTGGTTTCGGCAATAGCGCTTAGCTCTTCTTCGACTTTTACCCTTGCGGAAATATCATTAAAGGCATATTGGTATACTGCTTCATTTATTCTAATGACGGAAAATGCTAAATAAATAGATTCACTTTGGCCTGGAAAATTTAAGCTTACTCTTTCGTTTTCGAATATTATACCGAAATTATTTTTGAAATTCTTAATGCGTTCCAACCATTCAGGTTTCAAATCTTTGAGTATCGCAAAAATATCCGTTGTGGAACAGCCGGATTGCATACAAAATGGTATCAAGATTTGACTTGCGGCGGCATTTTGCATCATGATTTGCCCGTTTTGATCCGCCTTAATAATGCCAAAAGGGCATTGATTAAGAAAATCTACTAGAGCATGAAATTCTTTTTCCGATTCAGTGCGCATGTGTTAAAGATCAAGACTTTTGAACGAGCAGATATTGATGGTCTTGGCCTGGACTGCAAAGCATACGCAATTTTACTTTTGTGGGTTGCATCAAGTAAGTGAATATGTAATCAAGCTCTTCATCCAATGCAGCCTCTGTATTGTATTTTTCGGCGACCATGAAATTATTTGTACAAGGTGCAACTTGTTGGAAAAAGTCTTTTCCTAAAACTTCTTCAACTTGTTTTCCAGAAAGGTCCGATTCAAATTTGTTGTAGGCTTTGATCCTGGCATTACGATCCATGCGAATAACACCAAAGTCCAATTGATCCATGTCTTGTTGGCTCATTGGTTCTAAGGTTTCAAAAGGTTTGGAAGTGTTAAAAGTCATAATTTATATTTATAGAATTAATAAATGTATTTTAACAGTAATAGAAATATTTAAGTTTAATTTAAAGCTAAAATTACTAAAAAAAACCAAAAACTAAAAACATTTTTTTATGAAATTTTTAGGAATATTCGGTTTTTATTGATTTTAGTTATTCAATTGTTTTTCATCTGAATTGGAAAATAATTTTTATGACAAATTTCAATTTTTGATATTGATTTTTTCAATCAATACTCATGTTTGATTGTCGCTATTTATGAAGAGGTTTTAGTTAAAGAAATTATTTTCATCTTCTGCTCATATATCATTTATGCCTTATATTTAAGCATTGAAATATAACGGAACAAATGGAAACCATAACTGATCTCAAATTGAATGCTAAGTATAAAACCCACAAAAAGATATTTCAGAAATTCAGTAACTTAGAATGTCTTGTTGCCGAAGTTAGAAAAAAGGAATTGAAAACTAAAGTAATAACATACATCAATCAACAAATTAGTGAATTCAATGCATGTGCTGAGTCAGAGAAAGAGTATCTCAAACAAATTCGCAAACTTCAATATAACATCATCAAGATATTAGAGAAGGAACAACATATTATTCCTAAAGGCTATTACAGAAATAAGTGGTTTGCACTTGGTATGACGACCTTTGGGATAAGCTTTGGCGTCGTGTTTAGTGTGCTTTTGGATAATTATGCTTTTATTGGTATCGGGTTACCTATTGGAATGAGTATTGGAATGGCCATAGGTGCAGGTAAGGACAATCAAGCCAAAAAGGAAGGTAGACAGCTAGATATTGATTTGAAATGGTAAAACTTCATATGTTGTTCTGGCAAGAAACAGTCTTGAACTTTTAGTTGTTAGATGTTGTAAAAACATCAATTTATAACCGATAAGAAATAATAAGTTGAAAAAAATCAGTTATGGCAATGTTGGTAAAATAACATTGTCTAATACGTGAATCACACCATTGGATCCGGTAACATCTGTAGAAATCACATTTACAACTCTTCCGTTTTGGTCAGTGATGGTAACACCATCTGATGTATTAAGTGTAATGGTTTCAGTTTGAAGCGTTACAGGTGTTAGTCCATCTGTTATTTCTCCAGACCTTACCGTCGTGTTTCCTAAAACATGATAAGTCAGAACGTCTGACAAGAAGGGAAGACTAAGGACATCGTCAATAGTTTCAAGGTTGTCCGTCGTACTTTCGTCCAGAAAAGCTTGAAAGGCTGTGTCGCTAGGCGCAAAAACCGTAAATGGCGCAGGTGAGGCATCAGAAGAAAGTGTTGTCACTAGATTTTCTTGAATAAGAGCTGTTTCCAGATTAGAAAAATTTGGATTTGCCGCTGCCAATGTGACAATGTGAGGTATGCTAATAACCTGGTCAACAACATGAATTGTGCCATTAGAAGCAGTTAAATCTGGACTTGTCACCGTAGCACTTGCATTTAATACAACGCCACCATCGACATTGACGTAAATATCAATTTTGTTATCATCACCAGAATAGGTTTCTGCCGCATTGGTTTTATAATATCCATTCGCAAGGTCAGTAGATTCCACATTTCCAGTAATCACATGATTTAGCAGAATATTTCTGATATCGTCTGAAGAAAAACCACCTAAATCTATAGTCGAAAATGCGTCATCCGTAGGCGCAAAAACGGTAAATGTTCCAGAGTTTAATACATCAACCAAATCTGCATTAACAAGTGCTTGTTCCAGAGTAGTATGATCAGGGCTATTCGCAATAATTTCAAAAGTAGTAGGGTTATTGTTTATAATCTGGCCTGCGTCGTCATTGGTGTCGCATGAGAATATGGCGAAAACAAAAATTAAGGATATTATGATAAAAACAAGAATTTTACTAATTCTCATATGTAATTGACTTATTGCCATGCTTTTTTTTACTTTTTTACTAAGTTAACTGAATATTTCCTATAATTATTGTGTATTAAATTAACATTAACAAGAAGATTTCAAAGTTAATTTAACATCTCTAAAATAGACTAATTAAACGTATTTTTCATTTGAATTCGGTCAAAAGTATTATTTTATCGATTAAAACATTTTTGACGTCGATAAATAAAATGGGGCTTATTTTGTTCATTTATAATATAACCTAAACGTAGCGTTAAATACTGTTAAGGCTTGTAACTAATTGTTGTTAGGCACGTACAATAAATAGAGTTTTAATTTATTTGAATTAGCCCTTGAATTAAAGATAAAACTTAATCAGAATATAAAAGCCTTTGGAACATTATAACCAAAGGCTTTTCTTTTGCTAAGAGATAAATTACGGTCTAAATTATAGTTGATGAATTAGAGGTTTTTTGACTAAGCCCATTTGATTATTGCGCTTCCCCAAGTAAACCCACTTCCAAATGCCGCCAACACAACGCAATCTCCTTTATTTATTTTGCCTTCTTCCCATGCTTCTGCTAAGGCTATAGGTATAGAAGCAGCAGTTGTATTACCATACCTTTGGATATTGTTATAAACCTGCTCGTCAGATAATCTGAATTTTTTCTGAATAAATTGAGATATTCTTAAATTGGCCTGATGCGGAATAAGCATGTCAATGTCTTCTTTATTTAAATGATTGGTCATTAGACCTTCGACTATTGCTTCGCTAAAACGAACGACAGCATGCTTGAAAACAAACTGTCCATTCATGTATGGATAATAAGAGGTATCGTCGGGGTCATTTTCTTCCATTATGGCGTCTACCCAACGGCCAGTAGATGGGCCTTCCAAAGCCAGTTCTTTTGCATATTTTCCCTCGGAATGAAGATGTGTCGATAAAATTCCAGTACTTTCATCTTCACTTCGGCTTAGGACAACAGCACCTGCACCATCGCCAAAAATTACCGTTACACCTCTACCACGAGTAGAACGTTCTAAACCACCTGAGTGATTTTCGCTGCCTATGACCAAGATGTTTTTGTACATCCCTGTTTTTATAAACTGGTCTGCCACAGAAAGGCCATAGATAAATCCTGAACATTGATTTCGCACATCAAGCGCTCCAATAGTGTCCATTTCTAATAGTTCTTGGACTCTAACACCACCACCTGGAAAATACATGTCCGGACTCAACGTTGCAAAAACGATAAAGTCGATATCATCTTTGGAAATTCCAGCGCGCTCCATAGCTTGTTTGGCCGCTTTTGCTCCCATAATGGATGTGGTGTCGTCGCTTGTTTCCGTATCTATCCATCGTCGTTCTTTAATTCCAGTTCGTTCTTGTATCCACTCGTCGGTAGTTTCCATCCATTGTTTTAAATCGTTGTTGGTTACCACATTTTCTGGAAGGTATTTGCCTACTCCTGATATTTTTGACCTGTACATTGTATTTTTTAAACTTAATAATTTATTAATGATGCAAAATAGGTAATCTTAAGATTTTAGCATAACTAAAAACAAAACATTAATTATGCATGCATAATAAATAATTCGTAAAAATTTTAATTTAGACTATCAATTCCTTAATAATTTCAAAATAATTTAAATCTATTAGGATTGATAAAAATGGTATTGTCAAATTTTTATCTTTGTATTTTTTCAAAATGAATCTCATAAAATTTATTTTCAGCAAAACTTTTCTTAAACAGATTCTCATTGCTGTTTTAGTTTCAATAGTGCTCATTGTAGGACTTTTCTACTGGTTGAGCTATTACACTAATCACGATAACTACATTACAGTTCCAGATTTGTCGAAACTAAGCATCGATATTGTAGAGAAAAAGCTGGAACAAATGGATTTAGATTATAGAATACTGGATACCATAGCTTTCAACCCAAATTTTCCGCCCTTGTCGGTCATCGATCAAAACCCTAAAGCAGGGCAATCTGTCAAATCTCAACGGAAAATCTACATTACTGTAAACCCAGATGATTATAAGGAAGTTAAAATAACAGGAAATTTATATGGCAATACGCTTAGGCAAGTAGAGCCAAGTTTAAGAGCTCTTGGGTTTCAAATAGGCGAAATAACAGAAGAACCTGACATGGCAAAAAACGTAGTTTTGAAACTGCTTCATAACGACACCCTTGTCGAAGAAGGTTCTAGATTGAAAAAAAGAAGTACCATAAATATCGTTGTTGGCGATGGCAGCTTAAGTTTTGAAGAACAACAAAGACAACAAAAATCTCAAGATAGCATCGGGAACTCCGATACATCAAAACCTGAAGGTCTTAATGAATAGTGAACAGCCAAATACCGAAAGCGATGAGCTCTTCGAACATTATCATTTTGTAGCTTCCAAAGGACAAGAACCTTTAAGAATCGATAAGTTTTTAATGAATTTTGTTGAAAATGCCTCACGAAATAAAATTCAGAAAGCGGCGAAATCGGGTAACATTTTTGTAAATTCTGTTGCTGTAAAATCTAATTATAAAGTGAAAGCAGGTGATGAGGTAAAGGTTTTAATGTCTTATCCGCCCTATGAAAATCTTCTCGAACCGGAAGATATACCTCTAGACATTGTTTTTGAAGATGAACATTTGCTTGTCGTAAACAAACCTGCAGGAATGGTTGTTCATCCTGGCCATGGGAATTACTCGGGGACACTTATCAATGCACTTATTTTTCATTTTAATAACCTTCCTAAAAACAGTTCCGATCGCCCTGGTCTTGTTCATCGTATCGATAAAGATACCAGTGGACTTCTTGTTATTGCAAAGACTGAAGTGACCATGGCGCACTTAACCAATCAGTTTTTTCATAAAACGAGTCAAAGGGAATACCTAGCCTTAGTTTGGGGTGATGTTGAAATGGATAATGGAACTATCGAAGGCAATATAGGAAGGCATCCCAAAAACCGTTTACAAAACACAGTTTTTCTTGGCGATGAAGCCGAAAAAGGAAAACCAGCCGTTACCCATTACCGTGTTGTCGAACGTTTTGGATATGTTACGCTCGTTTCGTGCAAACTTGAAACCGGACGTACGCACCAAATCAGAGTGCATATGAAACACATAGGACACACGCTTTTTAACGATGAGCGCTATGGTGGTCATATGATATTAAAGGGAACTAATTTTTCTAAGTATAAACAATTTGTAGAGAATTGTTTTTCGGTTTTACCACGTCAAGCTTTGCATGCCAAGACCTTAGGATTCGAACACCCCATATCAGGCGAATTTATGTCGTTCTCTACAGAATTGCCTGAAGACTTCCAGAGTTGCATTGATAAATGGCGAAACTACGCCAGACACGTCAAATACTAGTCTGTTTCTAAATTGTATTTTTAAACTAACTTCATTCAGGTTAATGTTTTGTTTAATCTTTCAGCATTTAATTGTTAGGCGTATTTCAATATTTTAATTTTACAATCCTAAGAACGAAATCATGAAAATACTATTGTCGCCGGCAAAATCCTTAAATTTAGAAGACGATTATCCAGAGTTTGAACTTTTTGAACCTCAATTTTTAGATAAAACTGAAAAATTACATAAAAAGTTGAAAGCCTTGACTCCAAAAAAAATTGGAGACTTAATGTCGATAAGTCCTAATTTGTCAGAGTTGAATTATCAGCGTTTTCAAAGTTTTGACATCAAACATGATACACATAATTCCAGACCTGCAATTTTCACCTTCGACGGGGATGTTTATGATGGTTTGGATGCCTACACATTAGAAAAAACTGATGTAGAAAGATTACAAAACCGCTTGAGAATATTGTCGGGATTCTACGGGATTTTACGTCCTTTGGACATGATGCAAGCTTATCGTTTGGAGATGGGTACTTCGTTAAAAATATACCGGTCCAACAACTTATATGAGTTTTGGAAAAAAGAGCTTACAAATGCATTAAACAAAGAACTATCTTCGGATGAACTTGTGGTCAATTTGGCAAGCAAAGAATACTCTAAAGCCATTGATGTTAAAAAGTTAAAAGGACAATGGATAGAGCCTGTTTTTAAAGATTACAGCAAGGGAAAACTTAAAGTAATCAGTTTTTTTGCCAAAAAAGCCAGAGGAATGATGACGAGATACCTCGCTAAAATAGAACAGCCTGATTTTTCTGATGTTCTAAAGTTTAATGAATCTAATTATGCCTTTAGCAAAGAAGAAACAAAAACTGAAGTTCAACCTGTCTTTGTACGATAATTTAGTCCTTAATAATACGATTTATAACTTGAAATTACCGTAATAAATAGGCCTTTTATCCTTTCTACTGCAACATAACAATAAGCCTTAGTTATGGCTATGCTTTATTTTTCTGTATTGTATAAAGAAAAAAATCATCGATTTCTATTACAGTAATTTTAAATCACAAAAGGTATAAGCATAAAAAAAGCTGCCAATTTTTGGCAGCTTTTTACTTGTTATAAGCTTGATGAATTACATCATGCCTGGCATTCCACCGCCCATAGGAGGCATTCCGGCGCCAGCACCGTCATTTTCTTCTTTAATGTCGGTTAAAGCACATTCTGTCGTCAAGATCATTCCAGATACAGATGCTGCATTTTCCAATGCTACTCTTGTGACTTTCTTAGGATCGATAATACCAGCTTCAAGCATGTCAACATAAGTTGCAGTTTTTGCGTCGTATCCTGTGTCACCTTCGATAACTTTGTTTATTACTACAGAACCTTCACCACCTGCATTTTCTACAATTGTTCTTAGCGGAGATTCGATTGCTTTTGCTACAATTTGAATACCTGTTGCCTCGTCATCTGTCTCCGAAGTTAGAGATTCAAGTACTTTTAAAGCTCTTACAAAAGCAACACCACCACCAGCAACAATACCTTCTTCTACAGCAGCTCTAGTGGCATGTAAAGCATCGTCAACTCTATCTTTCTTTTCTTTCATTTCTACTTCGGAAGCAGCGCCTACATAAAGTACAGCAACACCGCCAGCTAACTTAGCTAATCTTTCTTGAAGTTTTTCTCTGTCATAGTCGCTTGTAGTAGTTTCTATTTGAGATTTTATTTGGTTTACACGGTTTTTGATGTTGTCGCTATCACCACTGCCATTTACGATTGTTGTGTTATCCTTGTCGATCGTTACATTTTCTGCTGTTCCTAGCATGTCTATAGTTGCGTTTTCCAAAGTAAATCCTCTTTCTTCCGAAATTACAGTACCTCCAGTGAGTATAGCTATATCTTCAAGCATTGCTTTTCTTCTGTCACCAAATCCTGGCGCTTTGACAGCAGCAATTTTTAGAGAACCTCTTAATTTATTTACCACCAAAGTTGCTAGTGCTTCGCCTTCAACATCTTCTGCGATGATTAATAATGGCTTACCACTTTGTGCAGCTGGCTCTAAAACAGGCATGAGATCTTTCATAGACGATACCTTCTTGTCCACAATAAGGATGTAAGGATTGTCAAGATCTGTAATCATTTTTTCAGAATCTGTTACAAAGTAAGGAGACAAGTAACCTCTGTCAAATTGCATCCCTTCAACAACATCTACATAAGTGTCTGTTCCTTTTGCTTCTTCTACGGTGATCACACCTTCTTTACCAACTTTACCAAAGGCTTGAGCGATCAAATCGCCAACAACTTCGTCGTTGTTTGCAGAGATAGATGCAACTTGTTTGATTTTGTCAGAAGAATCGCCAACTTCTTGTGCTTGAGCGACAAGGTCGTTTGTAATTGCTTCAACAGCTTTGTCGATTCCTTTTTTAAGATCCATTGGATTTGCACCAGCAGCAACGTTTTTAAGGCCTTCTTTAACAATCGCTTGAGCAAGTACTGTAGCAGTTGTAGTTCCATCTCCAGCTAAATCGTTGGTTTTTGATGCCACTTCCTTAACCATTTGCGCACCCATGTTTTCAAGCTCGTCTTGAAGCTCGATTTCTTTAGCTACGCTAACACCATCTTTTGTTACTGTTGGCGCACCGAATGATTTGGAAATAATTACATTTCTTCCCTTTGGGCCTAAAGTAACTTTCACAGCATTTGCTAGTTTGTCTACACCAGCTTTAATGCCATTTCTTGCTTCGATATTATATCTAATGTCTTTTGCCATTTTTATATGTATTTAAAGTAAAATTATACGATTGCTAAAATATCATCTTCTCTCATCATCAAATAGTCTTGACCTTCAAGCTTAAGCTCTGTTCCAGAGTATTTTCCATAAAGAACAGTGTCTCCAACTTTTACAGTCATGTCGTGGTCTTTTTTGCCATTTCCTACAGCGACTACGATGCCTCTTTGTGGTTTTTCTTTTGCTGAATCAGGGATGATAATACCAGATGCAGTTTTGGTTTCTGCAGCTTGTGGCTCTACAAGCACTCGATCTGATAATGGTTGAATTTTTATTGCCATTTTTTGTTGATTTTTTAATTAAACTGCTTCCAAAAAGACCAATATTATGCCATTAGCAATAATCTGACAAACAAGTAAAAAAAAATGCCAGCTTATGACAAGCTGGCATTTTTTTAAAAATTTTATTTAAAACTATTCTTCAGAATCGTCTTGAGTCTCTGGTAAAACAGGTACATCATCCGCTGCTGGAACATTAATCTCCGAGGAAGTAGGAATAATTTTGGAATCCTGTGTCGTATTGGACATGATGCTTACATTGGATAGTAAGACTAATACCAAAAGCAATGTGGCCAATACCCACGTACTTTTGTCTAAAAAATCTGAGGTTTGCTTAACGCCACCAATTTGTTGTGAACCACCTCCACCAAAAGACGATGATAAACCACCTCCTTTAGGATTTTGAACCATGACAACCAACACTAAGAGGAAGGCTACGATAACGATAAGAATTAAAAATATTGAAAAAGTACTCATATTATTGTTCTTGTAATTTCTTGATTATTTCAATTTGGCTTGCAAAGAAACTACTTTTTTCGGGATTATTCAACAATAAAATGTTATAAGCTTGAATTGCTCTGTTATATTTTTTTTGTTCGACAAAAATCTTGGCTAAGGTTTCGGTCATCATTTCTTTGCTTGGTTGGCTTTTTATCTCGGGTTTAATTAAAATTTGTTGTTGCTGTTTTTGTTTAATTTTTGGGTTTTCTTGGATAAATTTGTCTATCAGAGTACGCTTTCTTTTGGATTCTTCACTTTCTGTCGCATCAACTTTTTTTTTTGATTCCCGTTCAGGTTGAATTTTTAATCTGTTCATCCAATCCAAAAAGTCATGTGTTTCGGGTTTTGTAGGCGTTGTAATGGCTTCGTTGATAACTTCTTGACTTTCAATAGTTGCTTCTTCAGTGTTTTGTTTTTCTTCAACAATAGGTGTTTCTACTTTTGTCGTCAATGGTAAATCTTCCTCTATAGTTTCATCTTCTTTCTCATTTTTTTCTAATGAATCATTTTGAGTCGTAATGAAGCGAAGATTTTCTTCTTGCGATTTAAGGTCATGATTTATATAATTATATAAAATTTCCCTATTGCTTGTATGTATCGAAGTTTGTCTTAGGTATTTTGTAAAATCAAAATTGCCTTCTTTTTGAATTAATTTAAGATGAAGGTTTTGTGCCGATTGAAAGTAGGGGTATTTTTTTACAATTTCGCGCAAAGCCATTTTGTCTGAGGATTTTAATTCCTCAGGATTTTTAATTTTAGAAATCAACTCTGATTTTTGCATGACTACCAATCTGTCAGGGATTCGTTAAACACATCTTGTGTGAGTCTTGTAAAAATTTCGTCTAAAGCTTCATCTCTAACCCCACCAACTAATTGTGCACTAGCATCATAGTCGAAATAAAAGGAAAACTTCTTTTCAAAATCTTTTTCTGGATTTAAGGTGTTAAAATACCTGACATTTATGGCGATTGTCAGTCTGTTTTGTGCAGCTCTTTCATTTGAAGTCGCTGTCATAGGAGCGATATAAAACTGTGTGATTTCTCCTTCGTAAATCAAATCTCCATTAGAATTTACAAGGCTTAAATTTGTTTGATTTTGGATGAGATCTTGTAATGCCAACGTAAAATCTCTATCGATTCCTGGTTCGACAATTGGTGCATTGTTTTGAAAGAAATTGACTTGAAAGGTTTCCGCATTTCCTGTATCCGCACCCGTAAAAGAATATGCTCCACATCCGATTAACAAACTAATACCAAGTATAGAAAAAATAAATTTGATTAAGGTGTGCTTATAAGTCATATTGTTTAATTTTTCTGTAAAGTGTTCTTTCGCTAATCCCTAATTCCTCTGCCGCTGGTTTTCGTTTTCCTTGGTGGCGCTCTAAAGACTTCTTAATAAGTTCTAGTTCTTTATCTTGTAAAGATAAGGTTTCTTCTTCTTCAATTTCTTCTGCAAAATCATACTTATCATTAACGATTATTGGTTCTTCTGCTTCTTTGTGTTCAGTTAATTTTAAAACTTCTACATCTGGTTCTCGATAGTTAAAAGCGGTTTCTTCCTTCGAATATTCAACATCATCGTCTCCATATATTTTGTTTATAAGGTGCTGATTTTCTTTTTTGACCATTTCGTGATCATCCGATTTCATGATTTTAAGCGTCAATTCTTTTAAATCACTCAAATCTCTTTTCATATCAAAAAGGACTTTGTAAAGAATTTCTCTTTCGGTGCTAAAATCGCTTTCCTTTTTCTTTTGTTCCACAACAGAAGGCAAGTTGCTTCCATTTTCTGGTAAATATCCTCTTAAGATGCTAGCATTAACTTCGCGTTTAGTTTCTAGTACAGAAAGTTGTTCTGTAATATTTCTAAGTTGACGAATATTTCCTTGCCATCTGCAATTTAACAATAGATATACCGCATCCTCAGTAAGTCTTATGGTCGGCATTTTATATTTCAGCGCAAAATCTGAGGCAAATTTTCTAAATAATAAATGGATGTCATTCTGCCTATCTCTGAGCGGTGGAAGATGAATTTCTACTGTGCTGAGTCTGTAGTACAAATCTTCTCTGAATTTCTCTTTCTTAATAGCTTCGAACATATTTACGTTTGTAGCCGCCACTATTCTGACATTGGTTTTTTGAACTTTTGAAGAGCCTACCTTTAAAAACTCGCCGTTTTCGAGAACTCTTAGCAGCCTTACTTGAGTTGTTAAGGGCAATTCCCCGACTTCGTCTAGAAAAATAGTGCCTCCATCGGCTTCGGCAAAATAACCGTTTCGCGATTGTGTTGCGCCTGTGAAGGCTCCTTTTTCGTGTCCGAACAATTCGCTGTCAATGGTTCCTTCTGGAATGGCTCCGCAGTTTACAGCAATGTATTTATTGTGTTTTCTATGAGATAATGCGTGAATAATTCTGGGAATACTTTCTTTACCAACACCACTTTCGCCAGTAACCAAAACCGAAATATCAGTTGGAGATACACGTATTGCTTTTTCAATCGCACGATTTAGGCTAGCATCATTGCCAATGATTTCAAATCGTTGTTTTATGGTTTGTACTGATTCCATAAGCCTCTAAATCCCTGGGGAATTTAATTTTTTGCTGTTAATACTGCTTGTCATATTTTATTTTTGTCAATAGGTATTTATCCACTTACAGCTTCACCAAGAAGCGTTGCACTCGTGCAATCCGTAATTTTTACCATGACAAAATCACCAATCTTATAGTTTTCCTTTGGGAATACAACCATGGTATTTTGTGTATTTCTGCCTGCCCAGTGGTCTTTAGATTTTTTTGATTCTTTTTCAATCAAAACCTCTTCAACTTTACCTAAATGCTGTTGTGTTCTGTATAACGAATGCCGTTGTTGTAAAGCAATGATTTCCTGTAATCTTCTTTTTTTAACATTTAACGGAATGTCGTCTTCCAGTTTTCGAGCAGCCATTGTGCCTGGTCTTTCAGAATATGCAAACATGAAGCCAAAATCGTATTTAACATACTCCATAAGTGTTAATGTGTCTTGATGATCTTCTTCGGTTTCTCCTGGAAAACCTGCAATCATGTCTTGCGATATTCCACAATCTGGAATTAATTTTCGGATATTATCTATAAGCGTGAAATATTCTTCTCTGGTGTGTAGCCTATTCATAGCTTTTAGAACAGTGTTACTTCCACTTTGAACAGGCAGATGAATGTAATTACAGATATTCTCATGTTTTGCCATGCTTTCAATAACATCCAAAGTCATGTCTTGAGGGTTTGAGGTCGAAAAACGAATTCGCATTCTCGGTTGAGCTTTGGCTACCATGTCGAGAAGATTGGCAAAATTTACGGATGTGGCTTTTTGCATGGGAGTGGCGTTTTTGAAATCTTTTTTCAAGCCGCCACCATACCATAAGTAGCTGTCTACGTTTTGACCTAGAAGTGTAACTTCTTTAAAGCCTTTCGCCCATAAATCGTTGACTTCCTCCAATATGCTTTGCGGATCTCTGGAGCGTTCTCTTCCTCTTGTAAAAGGCACAACGCAGAATGTACACATGTTGTCGCAACCTCTGGTGATGGACACAAAAGCTGACACGCCATTGCTTTGTAGTCGCACAGGTGTAATGTCGCCATAGGTTTCTTCTTTAGATAAAATAACATTCACTGCATTTTGACCGCTTTCTACTTCTTCAAGGAGATTTGGTAAATCTTTATAGGCATCTGGACCCACTACTAAATCTACAATTTTTTCTTCTTCAAGAAATTTGTGTTTGAGGCGTTCTGCCATACAACCTAAAACACCAACTTTCATGTCTTGGTTTTGTTTTTTGACGGCATTGAACTTTTCCAGTCTTTTTCTTACGGTTTGTTCTGCCTTTTCTCGTATAGAACAAGTGTTCACCAAAACTAAATCCGCGTCTTCCAAAGATGAGGTCGTATTGTAACCATTTTTAGCTAAAATTGAAGCTACAATCTCACTGTCGCTAAAGTTCATCTGGCAACCATAGCTTTCGATATAAAGTTTTTTTGTATTCTTTTCGTTTATCTCTTTTACAAGGCTTTGTCCTTGTAAAGTTTCATCAATTATTTTCTCCATAGAAAAACCCTATCTAATTTTTTATGCAAAGATAGGTTGTATTATTTTTATGACAAAATGTCACTTTTATAACATTAAAGGAAATGATAATAGACTTAGAGGTATTTTGAAAGTGTTAAACGTCATTTACTCCGAGGACCCTCTTTTTATAAGTGTAGTCGGTTGAATAAACCTTGTTAATTCAGCGTCTTTGTTGTTGATTCGTTTAATAAGTAATTCAACCGTTTTTTGTCCAATTTCGATGGCATGCTGTGCAATAACACTCATTTTTGGATACGAATTATTAGCTAGAAGACCGTTTGTAAAGCCTACAATAGCGATGTCTTTGGGAATGTCAAGATTGTTGTGTTTGGCTATATTAATACAGGTCACTCCAGAAAATTCGTCTAAAGCTATGATGGCATCAAAATTATGTGTGTTTAAAAAAGTATTAATGAGGTCTTCTGCCTCTTTTTCTTCATGTATAAGCAAGGTTTCTAAAACCTTACTCGTGTTTTTAGCAGCATTTTCAACACCTTGAAGCCTAGCTTTTGATACGCTTAAATGAGGAATAGATGAAATCACGCCGATTTTAGCTCTATTTTGCTCATTTAGGTAATTGAATATTTTTTCCCCAGCTTCAAAATCATCAACAAGTACCTCGTCACACTTTATACTTTCATGAACCCTGTCGAATAAGACTAAAGGGTTTGAAGCATTTGTGTAATGTAAAAAGTGATCTAAATCTGATTTAACCTGTGTTTCTCTACCTAATGCAGCTATAACTCCATCTACTTTGTTATATTCCAACATTTCTAGGTATTGTATTTCTTTTTCAAGAGATTCGTTGGTTAAACAAGTGATTATTCTATAACCATGTTTGCTTGCTTCTTGCTCTATACCGTGTAAAACTTTAGCAAAAAAATGATTCAGAATATCAGGAATTAAAATACCAATGGTATCTGTTTTATTACGTTTTAGGCTTACAGCAACAGGATTCGGTTTGTAGCCATAAAGTTTAGCCAACTCTTTAACCCGTTTAATCGTTTTTTCGCTTATTTCGGGACTATTGTTTAAAGCTTTAGAAACTGTTGAAACGGAAACGTTTAACTCTTTCGAAAGTTGTTTTAATGTAGTTTTAGTACTCATATGGTGTAAACATTATCCAAATTTAACTTATTATTCCTTACAAAATTGTCAAGTGACTTTAAATGATTAAATGATTATCTAAAATTAACATAGTCTTAATTAAAGATTAGCAGTGTAATTATGATACGAGTCATAATTCTCTAAAATAAAACTAAAAATTTTTAGTCGACATGTGTTTATGTGGTATATTTGTTTAAATTTAATATAAAATTATCATAAATTTAAATTTTGAATAAGTTAAAATTTGTCTCATACATGAGTGTTCAGGCACAAACGCTTCGAGATACCGATATCGAAGAGTTGCTTTTTAATGCTAGAGAAAAGAATAGACGCTTGGCAATAACGGGTGTTTTACTTTTAATACAAGGCAAGTTTATCCAATACATCGAAGGATATGAAGAGGATATTGACGAACTCTATGGCAGTATTAAAGCAGACCCTCGTCATAACGACATTTTACTACTAGATAGCGGATATATCGATAAAAGACAATACACGAATTGGTCTATGGCCTACAAGAAAGTTCGCAATAGCGAAATAAAGAATATTCTGGGCTATACTGAACTCAAGTTAGACGAATTATTCCTAAGTCCTCCGGAAGAAAAAACACATCCTGTTTTAAAAGTTTTGTATAACTTTACACACAGTTTATCCGCATAATATTTAATATGAAATTTTACACTGCTTTCATCGTTATGATGCTTTTTTTGGTGTCATGTAATAACGATAAGATTTCCCGTGAAGAACAAAATGAACAGCTTGTTGTAGAAAAAGCAATAGAACAAACAATTCTAGAAAAAATAGCTGGTAGTTATGGACTGCCAAATTGGAAAAATGTAAACCAAGTCGCTTTTAGTTTTGTAGTCAATCCAGGAGAAAATGAATTTGAAAGACGTTGGATTTGGTCTCCAAAACTCAATATGGTTTCTTCAATCAACCAATCAGATACTTTAAGTTACAATAGAGCTGATGTTAAAGAAGAATTTGTGAAGACGGATAAAGCTTTTGTCAACGATTCCTTTTGGTTAACCTTTCCATTTCATTTAGTTTGGGATGATGTCAGTTTTGAAGATTTGGGACAACAGCTATCGCCAATTCAGCAAAAAGAATCTACAAAAATAAGAGTAAACTATCCAAAAGAAGGCGGTTATACGCCAGGCGACAGTTATGAAATTTATGTTGATGACAACTACAAAATTTTAGAATGGACCTATCATCCTAAAGGACAAGCGGATCCTGCACTTGGAAACACATTTGAAAATCAACAATCCTTTATGGGTATAATGATTGATATGGAACACGCTAATCCTGAAAATGGTTTTCAATTAAATTTTAGAGATGTCGTTATCAAGTAAGTTTGAATTTCAAAACAGCATAAATTTTGCAAAGGATTGTGATGAGAAGGACGAATTGAAATCCTATAGAGATAAATTCTATTTTCCTAAAACAAATAATGGTTCTAAAAAAGTGTACTTATGTGGGAATTCTTTAGGACTACAGCCATCCAATACAGAAACATACGTTAATCAAGTCCTTTCGGATTGGAAAGAATTTGGGGTAGAAGGTCATACAGATGCAGAATGGCCTTGGCTACCGTATCATGAGTTTTTAGCTGAACCTATGGCAAAAATCGTTGGCGCAAAACCATCAGAAGTTGTCGTAATGAATACCCTTTCGGCAAACCTTCACTTTATGATGGTGTCTTTTTTCAATCCTAATTCAACAAAAAATAAAATCCTTATCGAAGCAGACGCATTTCCCTCAGATTTGTATGCTGTAGAATCTCAGTTAAAATTTCATGATCTAGACCCAAAAGAATCGCTTTTGTTTTGGCAGCCACGTGAAGATAATAGGTATGACCATAAGGATTTTGATCAACTTATTCAAAAGCATAAAGACGAAATTGCGCTTGTCCTGATAGGAAATACCAATTATTACACAGGACAATGTTTTGATATGAAACATATTACAAAAACCTGTCAAGACCATGGTATAACAATTGGCTTCGATTTAGCACATGGGGTTGGAAATATTAAGCCAAATCTGCACGAATTAGGAGTTGACTTTGCCGTTTGGTGTACCTATAAGTATTTGAATTCTGGGCCAGGAAGTTTAGGAGGTTGTTTTGTTCATGAAAAGCATCATAGAGCAGATCTCAAACGATTTACAGGTTGGTGGGGTCACGATAAAACCACGCGTTTTAATATGCGTCAAGGATTTAATCCCATACCAAGTGTGGAAGCTTGGCAATTAAGCAATCCACCAATTTTATCCATGGCAGCGGTAAAAGCATCGCTTGATATTTTTGATGAAGCTGGCTTCGAGAATATACATGCAAAGTCAAAGAAATTGACGTCGTATTTAGAATACTTGCTTTTAGAACTTAAGGATGAAAACCTTAATATCATAACACCTTCAAGTCCAGAAGAAAGAGGTTGTCAATTATCAATTCAATTTTTGGATGCAGACAAAAGTCTTTTTGAAGAATTGACGAAAGCAGGAGTAATTGCAGATTGGCGAGAGCCTCATGTTATTCGAGTAGCACCTGCACCGCTGTACAATTCTTTTGAAGATGTTTATAACTTTGTCCAAATTCTAAAACGTATAAGATATGAAAGATAGTCACATCCTTGTGGTTGGCGCTGGTTTATGCGGTTCTTTATTGGCGTTGAGACTTGCTCAACATGGCTATCAGGTCTCTCTTTTCGAAAAAAGAAAAGATTTGAGAAAAGCAGATATTTCTGCAGGGCGGTCTATAAATCTTGCATTTTCAGACAGAGGTTTGAAAGGAATAAAACGAGTAGGTCTAGAAAAAAAAGTAGAGGAATTATGCATCCCAATGCATGGTCGAATGCTTCACGACAAAAAAGGCACTACCAAATTATCCCCATACAGCGGACGACAAAACGAATATATAAATTCGATTTCAAGATCAGGCTTAAATGCGCTTTTACTTTACGAAATAGAAAAACATGAAAATGTTCGAATTCAATTTGAGGCTTCTTGCCAACACGTTGATATCGAAAATAATTCGGCTGTATTTGTAAACGATACGACTAAAGAACAAATAACAATCAATGCAGATTACGTCATCGGAACAGATGGCGCAGGTTCAGTGGTTAGGCAAGCCATGATGAAGATAAGAGCATTGAGATTTAGCTTTTCTCAAAATTTCCTTACCCACGGCTATAAAGAGTTAAGTATTTTACCTGACGAAAATGGAACCCATCAAATGGAAAAAGGTGCTTTACACATTTGGCCAAGAGGCGAAAATATGCTCATTGCGCTGCCCAATTTAGACGGAAGTTTTACAGTCACGTTGTTTTTGGCTTACGAAGGTGGAACATACAATTTTAATAACCTCACCAATCCAGCAATTGTTGAAGAATACTTTAAGTCGGATTATAAAGACGCTTACGCGCTTATGCCACATCTTAAGGATGAGTTTTTTGAAAACCCTACAGCTTCTTTAGGAACGATTAGGTGCACGCCTTGGACACATAAAAATACCTTGCTAATGGGCGATGCCGCTCATGCTATAGTTCCGTTTTATGGACAAGGCATGAATGCATCTTTCGAAGATGTGGCGGTGTTTGATGATATTTTGTCTGAGGAAGAATTTGATTTGGACAAAACCTTAAAGCGCTTTAGCAAAGAAAGAAAACTGGATGCAGATGGTATTGCAGATTTGGCTTTAGATAATTTTCATGAAATGAAAGCACACACGGCGCAAGATTTGTTTTTAAAGAAGCGTAAACTAGAGTTGGAATTAGAAGAACATTTTCCAAAAGACTATTTGTCCAAGTACTCCTTGGTAACTTTTAATGAAGATATTGGATATCATGAAGCAAAAGTAAAAGGGAGAGCTCAAGACAAAGTGATTCTTAACTTGTTTCAAGAAGGTAAATTAACGGATGAGCAGACTTTGGAAGAAAAACTACAAATCATCGACAAATACACTGGATTGTATTTAGATAAAGATATTCTTATTTTATGACAGATAACGAAATAGCAGACATCCTTCATCAAGCTGCTTTTACGATGAAGCCAGTTTCACAAATGGCTGCCGATGTTGGAATGACATTAGAACAAGCATACAATATCCAAAGTTTGTTATTAGAAAAACGATTGGCGGTTGGCGAAAAACTAACAGGGTACAAACTTGGATTCACCAGTAAAGCTAAAATGAAACAAATGAATGTTGATGATTTGATTTGGGGCTTTCTCACAGATGCCATGGAGATAAAATCTGGCGAAGAGGCATTACTTTCAAAATATATCCATCCTCGCGCAGAGCCTGAAATTGCATTTAAAGTAAAAAAGGACATAACTTCAAAAATCGAAATGCATCAAATTTCAGAATACATTGAAGCTTTTGCCGTGGCTGTTGAAGTGATAGATTCAAGGTACAAAAATTTTAAATTTTCGCTTGAAGATGTAATTGCTGATAACTGTTCGTCTACGGGCTATTGCATTGGTGAATGGCATCCATTAGTAGATAACTTAAATGACCTCAAAATCCAACTGTCGTTTAATGACGAGGTTGTTCAAAAGGGCTTTTCTCAAGCTATATTGGATAATCCATATGCATCTGTACTAGAGTTAAGCCGATTAGCCTCTGAAAAGGGACTTAGGCTTAATAAAGGTCAAATTATATTGGCAGGTGCAGCAACAGCTGCGGAATGGATGAAACCAAATGTTAATGTTCAAGCCAGTTTACAAGGTTTTGGTCATGTGAGTTTTACCTCAAAATAAATCTTTGCAGCAATAGCTGTATTTTTAAAAATAAAAAAAGGCTCCATTCAAGAGCCTTTTATCTTTTTTGATCTATAGAAATTCTATAATCCTACTATTTTCATAGCTTTCTTTAGTAAATCTGGATTGTTCTTAACGTAGTCAATTGCGACTTTTGCCAAGTTTTTGTCACCTAAAATAGACTTCATTAAAGTCTTGTTGGAACCGCCTTTATTCTTAGATATTAGGTCTAGTACCGATGGTTTTGTTTTTACATTAGATTTTAAAAAATCTATGGTTTGCGTTTGTAAATCTTCATCTTTTAATAAAGCTGAAGAAATCTGTTTATCTACTTGTTCAGTGTTTGTCGTAATAGAGCTTTTTGCTTTATCTGCAGCATTGGTTAATTTGTTTAAGTTTTGTGCAGATAATGACATGGTAAACAAAAAAAAGACAAGCACATAAAAATAATTTTTCATAGTAAAAGGTGTTTTTAATTAATGTTCAATAATACAAATAAATCTCAATTTTATCGGGTTTTACATCTATTTTAATCTGAAGTTTTTAGGTTAAAAATTTAGGTCTGTTTAAGCAGTAGCTTTCTAAAATTCTTAAGAGTCATTGCTGCCAAATACCATGTGTCCATTCCACATAAAAAGTGCCAAATAAATAAGGAGTTCGGAATTACAATTCAAGACGATTGCTCTGTTTTACCACCGTTTCTTTGTACCATTATTTAATTATAACTATTTAAAAAAGAAAACAATGAAAACAATTAAATTAAGTAAAATAACAAACATGGTTTGCATAGCATTGCTTCTATTTGGAGTGGTTGCTCATGCTCAAGAAGATCCATCAAGTGCATTTAAACGTGAAGGTTTTATGTTCGAGTTTAGTGTTGGAGGTGGTGTAATCAGTTTTGAAGATACTGTTGGTAATCAATCTTTTGATGACACCCAAGGGGCATTTATATTTCCAGATTTAAAATTTGGCTATATGCTTAATGAAAGGCTTGCGCTTACACTTTCTGTGCCAGGAATGATTTATGAAATAGGCGAATACGATCGTCATTTTGGAAGTCTAATTCCTTCTGTTCAGTATTGGGTCAAGGATCGCTGGTGGATTCACGGAGGTTTAGGTCTTGCTATAGATTCGCCGGCATTGTATGACATCGAAGACAATGTAAACGACGATTGGAATACCGGAATTTCTGCTATGGCAAGTACAGGTTACGAGGTTTACAGAAAGAACAATTTTGCACTCAACATTCAATCCAAGCTGGTTTTTGGAGGTGTTAAGTTAGCTGATAATGTAGACAGAGGCGTTGTTCAGTTTAGTCTAGGTGTTGGTTTTAGCTGGTTTTAAAATCAAAAAACAATGAATTCGTATCAAGACCACAATTTCACAAATTCTAACTATACCAATCTTTATTACGAGAGGTTGTACAGTTTAGATATTGATTTCGAATTTATGAGCATTGAAACCAGTTTTGGCGATACAACTATAATCTCGACAGGAATTCAAGGCAATACTCCATTGATTTTGGTGCATGACTTAAGCAGTTGTGCGCCAATCGCTTTAAGTCAGCATTTGTATTTAACTAACTATTTTAAAGTCTTTGCCGTTGATGTACTAGTTGAAGATAACAGTCACAAAAATGCTGAAATGAATCTAAAATATGATGATTATGGCAAATGGATGTACGAAATTTTATCTCGACTACAATTAGTGAATGCCACAGTATTTGGGATTTCTTTCGGCGGATATATAGCTCTTAAGTCGTTGATATACAATACGGATAGAATTAGTTATGGCATTCTGATAAATCCAAGTGGATTGTTAAAGCAAAGTCGATCAAAGTGGTTTAACCCTTGTAGGATGTTTAAATATCTTTTTACAAAAAATGCTAGAAAATCCTCTTATTCAGTGCCAATGATTTCTAAAAAAAAGTTGTCAAACATCAAAACGCCAATAAGTGTAGTCTTGAATGCTAATAACAGCGCTCAAGAGGTGAAAACTCTAAAGCAAATAGTGAAAGACAACATATCAACTATTGATGAAGTTGTCGACATCCAATCCCAAGATATGCATCAAGAATACGCTACCATCGAAAAATTTATAAAAGAGAAATTTAAAAATAAGTAACTCATCAGTCTGATATTAAATTTTCAATTTATTGGAAAACAAGGCTTAGTATATTTTTCTGCTAAGGAACGCCAAAGTTTGCGCAAAGGGTTACAAAAAGCTAAATCGTTGAATATAAACCCTTAGCGGTCCTTTGCGTATTTTCATTGTGTTCCTTGCGGTTTATTTTTAGTTTTGATAATCAGATAACCAAAAGAATAACGAATACTGAGTAGTTACAAAAATAATTGAAATAGTTCTGTAACATTTTTAATGCAGTGGCGTCTAATTGATAAATCAACCAAACCATTTAAAATTATAAATCATGTCATCAAAAAAATTAGATTTTATCGTAAGTAAGTGTTACCTCGCTGCGATTTCGCTTAGTCTTGTTTTGTTTTTTGTTTTAGGATAGAAGAATAGTAAATAAAACTTCTTTTTTCAACCTTTTAGAAAAAAACCAAAACAACATTTCAACCAAAGAAGTTTATCACTTGACCATACAGCCCATTTTATATGGGCTTTTTTCTTGCCCAATACCAGTACTCAACCAGAATTTAGAAGCCTTCATTTATTGAATATTTTCAATTAAAACCTTTCATTCTCAAAAATTTTGGCTTAATGTCTCATTAAAACTCTTTTCAAATCAAGATCAAAAGCTTTAGTTTAATATCTATTTTTTTAGTCGAATTTTCAGTCAAAATGTATTCAATAATCATTTATTTAATTGAAAACAATTTCAATTTTAATAGAAATTTCATTTGTAAACCCACCGCAGAAATGCTAATTTTATAGCAATATTTAAATACAATCGATGAAATTATTAGGTATAGGTTCAAGAATTAATCACCCACAATACGGGAAGGGTGTGGTAACAAATGTGACGTCCATTCATTATTGGGTCACTTTTATTGATAAAGGTTTAGAAACCATAGACATAGATGCAGAATTTGAGGTGATTGAAGCTGCAGAAGACGATGTAGACACCGTGAGTTTTTATGAAGTTGAAAAAACTCTTCGAGGTATTTTGAAAAAATGGTCGGACGTGTCTGAAGTAGTGACGATTGGTGATAAATGGAAAGGCGGAAAACTGATTTTAGAACCTGGCGATACAAGTCTGAAGTCCAAGGAAATGCCTATTGACACCTTTTTTCATAAGATTACGATGGTGAGAGATAGGCTAAGGGTCATGGAACAAAAAATCAATTCCAGCAAAAATTTGGACGAGCAAGAGAAGATCGACTTGCAACAATATCTGACAAGAAGTTATGGGAGTTTGACAACTTTTAACGTGTTGTTTAAGTTAAAGTCTCAGCAGTTTGTAGGGCAGCGGAGTTGACGATACTAGGTGTATTTTTTAATTCTCCATTATTAATCTTTCAATCATTTTGCCTTTTTAGAAATGATTTTATAAGGTTTATGTCTATGTTGTATTGATGATGTATATTTATTTGCTTATCTTTATAAAAATAATAACTAATAACTAAATAAAACTAAAAATGGCAACACATTATATTGCAATTTATGCTACTAAAGAACAACCATGGCCACCAGTAATCGCTGATGATGAAGGGCATACAGCCTCAACAGAACAAGGTGACATGGACTTAACAACGGATCTTCAGAGTGGTGATGTGATCATTTGGGAAAAGAGTTCTTGGGAAGGTCCAGATGATAATCACCCTAATGCAATCGTAAATATATACGATATAGAAGTAAGCAATCTTCTTGTATTTAGCGAAGCCCCTGAAAAACAACAGGATGGGTCGTGGAAGGCAACAGTAGGGGAGATTTCAAATGAGACAGATTTAAAATATACTATCTATTATGATGTGAGATTTATTCAAGACCCTAAAATAAGGCTTAGACCAAGCATCGGCTCATAAATAACTATAAACTTTAACCACAATTAACCCTTAATATTAAATTATGGCAACACACTACATTGGCCTTTATGCCACAGAAGAAAATCCAGATACACTTCAGATACTTGATGACGAAGGTCACGTATCAGGTACAAAATCTGACGACGAGGAATTAACTACCGACGTAGTTAATGGAGATATAATTACCTGGAAGATTATTGAATTTGAAGGTAACTTTATAAAAAGCATAGATAGAATTGATATTAATAGTAATGGTTTTTTTAGTCCTGGTCCATCACCAAATGGAGATGGAACTTGGTCGGCTACTGTGAATGACAATTCTGATCCTTCTATGTATGGTGACGGATTTTCATTATATACAATAACTTATATTGATAAAAATGATCAGCCACACACTCAAGATCCAAAAATAAGATTGAAACCTAGTATAGGTTCATAGTATGAGTTTTTCTTTTGACATACCAAAAGCCTGCTTAATAGTGGGCTTTAATATTTTATTTTCAATTACTTCTGTTGCTCAAGAACAAAAAGTAGCAGATAGCCTTAAAAAGATATTTGAAGCTGATACGCTATTTGGAATAGACAGGTTGGATTTACTAACTGAACTTGCTTTCAATGAAGTAAATGATGTAGAATTATCAATGAAATACTCTAATTTGTTAATTGAAGAAGCTGTAAATTACGATTACTTGTATGAAGGATATTACCAATTGGGTAATAATTATAGATTATTAGGAGATTTAGACAAAGCACTTGACCTATATATAAATGCAGCTGAGGCTGCAATTTCTGGAAATAGTAAATCCGATGAAGGAGGTGCATACATTTCTATAGCTGATGTCTATTCTGAAATGGGTAACTCTTTAAATGCAGAGCTGTACTACGATAAAGCAATTAAATTATTAAGAGAATCTAAAAATGTAATCTATCTAGCCTCTGCTTTATTAAATGCTGGAGATGAAGCATTTAATTCTGGGAAGTACGAAAGGGCACTTAACTATTTTAAAGAGTCAGGAGAACTTTTCAAGGCCGAAGATTATTTAGTTGGAACCGCCTATAATTTGGGAAATACAGGCATGGTTTACGCCGAACAAGGTAAAAACGAGCTTGCAGAACAAAATATTAATGAGGCTATAAAGATTCTCCAAGACTTTGAAGATTATACAGCGATTGCAGAATATCTGACCTATATGTCGGATATCTATGTCAACAAGGAAGACTATGGTTCTGCTTTAAATTATGCACATACCAGTTTAAAAATTGCACATACAAATGACTTGAAAAAGCAAATAAGCGAGTCCAGCTTAAAACTCTACGAGCTGCATAAGGCCAATGAGAATTTGGATTCTGCTTTGCATTATTACCAAAGGCATATTGTATATCGAGACAGTGTAAGAAATCTGGAAGTTGTGGAGAACATGGCTTTTGGTAATATCCAATTTTCAGAGACGGTTGCTGAGCAAAAAGCCCTTGAAGCGAAGATAGCAGAACAAAACAGGAAGGTGGCAGAACAAAAAAGAGCGCTTGCCGAAGCCAGAAGCAGAACACAACTCATCATTTTAGGCTTTACGGGTGCGATTTTGCTATCCTTAGTCTATTTTTTTATCTCTATCCGCAAAGAAAAGAAAAAATCAGATAACCTTTTATTAAATATCCTCCCAGAAGAAACGGCTGAAGAGCTAAAGAAAAAAGGCAAAGTCAAAGCCCGTCAATACGAGTCGGTGAGCGTGTTATTTACCGATTTTAAGGGCTTTACTTCCTATTCTGAAAACTTATCTCCAGAGGAATTGGTAAAAACCATTGGTTATTATTTTTCAAAATTTGATGACATTATTGCCAAGCATGGTCTGGAAAAGATTAAAACCATTGGAGACGCGTATATGTGTGTAGGCGGGATTCATGGATTAAAAGAAGACCATGCCCAACAAATCGTGGCTGCCGCTCTGGAAATCACAAAATTTGTAGAAGAGACTAAAAAAGATGCCGCTAAAGGTGAATTAAATTTTGATGTCCGTATTGGCATCAACTCAGGTCCAGTTGTCGCTGGAGTGGTTGGTACACGAAAGTTCGCTTACGATATTTGGGGCGATACGGTTAACGTGGCATCCAGAATGGAGTCGGCTGGAGAAGTGGGAAGAGTTAATATTTCAGAGGATACTTACGAACTGGTCAAGGACCACTTCAACTGTGATTACAGAGGGGAAATTCCAGTTAAAAATAGAGGCGAGTTAAAGATGTATTTGGTTCATGTACCTATGTAATATTTAAGCTCATTTGAAGAAAAAAATGCTTAATTAAACATGTCATTCCCTTCGTATTCTAACTTCATTCCTATGATAACTCCTTTTAAACACGCTGCTTGCTTTAATGTGTTTTATAATTAGAGATTTAATCAACTTCGGCAATTGCTAAGCTGCAATCTTGCCATAAATACTAACCTTAAACAAGGTTTAACTGTAAAGCAGTTGCTAAATTTTTAAGTTTTTTAGTTTTCAAAATCAGCCTCTATTTATGCATTTTTTCAAATTGCATGCGCTACTGGTGGTTTAGGATAACAATCGTTTACTGCTGCTTTGTTGGTATAACGTTTTTTCTTCAGTGCAGATTAATTTACA
>JAUIFC010000173.1 GCA_030429455.1 Bacteroidia bacterium
TGGAAAAACAAATGGTGTAAACGATTTTAACGAAGCAAACTTTAAATTATCATTCAATTTTGAATACAGGTTTAATGTTTTTGGCAGTCTTAACTCTGCATTGTTTATAGACGCAGGAAACATTTGCAATGTCTTGGACAATGTAGAAGACAAAGACGCTACCTTCGACGGCATACAAGATTTGGCAGACTTAAGCATTGCCACAGGAATTGGCTTTAGGTACGATATCAGCTTTTTTGTTATTCGTTTAGACTTTGGATTTAAAACCTACAATCCAGGAGATCCAGATCAAAAATGGTTTAACGACTATGATTTTCAGAGTATGGTTTTTAACTTTGGAATCAACTATCCTTTCTAGCCTCAAATTTTTGGCTGAATTTCTTCACGCCCTGCGAATACATCCAAAAACAAAACAGTGCAATTAGCGTTCCTGCCAACATGCCTGTCAGGACGTCGCCTGGATAATGAACACCGACGTATATTCTGCTATACGAAACCAATAAAGCCCAAATAAAAATTAAACCCCAGAAAAATTTGAACTTTCCTCTGAATAATAAGGTTAAAAACGTCGCCAATGCAAAAGAGCTGGTAGCATGTCCTGAAAAGTAACCATATCGTCCACATCGGGTTATAAACCGACCTAAACCTTCTAAAGTCGATTCGCCACAAGGCCGAGGACGCATGACCGCATGCTTGACAGCATAGGATATTTGATCGGTTAGCGCAATCATTATGGCAATGCTAAATAATGCAATGAGTGTTTTCTGAATGCCAAAATGCTTATAAATAAGGTATAATAATAATAAGTAAAGCGGAATGGATGAAAGTTTGTTGGTAATCACCAACCAAAATCCATCCCAAGTTGGAGTCCCTAAGTTGTTTAAAAACAGAAAGATTTGCTTATCTAACTCAATAAGAGATTCCATTAGTCTTGGTATTTTTCTATTTCACTATCGTAAAAATCGAAAGCTTCCTTTACCAAAGAATCATATTCTTCCGTCACATCCTCTTCAAAGGTTTCCCAGAATTCTAAATCATCATTTACTGTGTTTAAAATAAATCTAGGAAATTCGGTATGAATCACATAAATGATGTCACTTTCAGAATTATCTGCTAATAAAAAACGAGGTAGTTTCATTTAAAAAATGTTTTGATGCAAAATTAATTCTTTTTTAATAATCGATTGGACACAATATGAAATCTAACATATAACATGACCATAGAAGCCGTCAATCCTGCTAAAAGACCTAACCAAATGCCCATGCCTCCCAACCGTTCTGGTCGTCCAAAATAAAATGAAATCGAAAAGCCAATTACCCAATAGGCTATAAAACAGATAAATGTAGGCACATTAACATCCTGCAAACCACGTAAAGCACCCAAAATACCAACCTGAAGGCCATCGCTAATTTGGAATAATGCGGCAATGATTAGAAGATTGGCTGCCAATCCGATAACTGCGGTGTTGTCGATATATATTTGTGGTAAAACATTTTTTAACAAAATAAAAGCGATCGCAAAAACAATCTCCACCAACAATATTTGAAAAAAAATGGAATGTGCTATTCGTTTTAATTCGAAAAATTGAGCTTTTCCCTTTTGGTTGGCAACTCTAATTGTAGCTGTAACACCAAGACCAACCGCGATCATAAAGGTCATCGAAGCTAGATTTAAAGCAATTTGATTGGCCGCCTGCTCGTTGGTTCCCAAATTGCCAGCCAACAATACCGACGCTGTAAAAATACCGCCTTCAAACAGCATTTGTAAAGCCGTTGGAAATCCTAATTGCAATAGTCGTTTAAATATCAACACGTCCAATCGTTGAATGAGTTTTTTGAAATAAGGTTTTAATTTAGGCCTTGATTTTAAAATAAAAACTAATAACACCAACATCAACACCCGAGATATTAAAGTCGAAATTGCAGCGCCTTCGACTTCTAATCTTGGAAAAATCCATTTTCCATAAATTAAAAAATAATTTAAAACAATGTTTACCACATTGGCAATCAAGGTGGCATACATGGCATATTTGGTGAGCGACAATCCATCTGCAAATTGCTTAAAGCCTTGAAAAATCATCAACGGAATTAATGAAAAAGACACAATGTTGAGATAAGGATATGCCAATTCCACCACTTGCTCTGGTTGATTAAGGATAGGATGGTATAAAATGGGTTTAACCAAAAAAACAGCCAAGAACAAAAGGAGGCCATTTATGGTACACAGCACAATGCCATTTTGAAAAATCTGCCTTCCTTTTTTAAAATTCTGTTCGCCATCTGCCTCTGCAACCAATGGTGTAATTGCAAAACTGAACCCGATACCGATAAAGAGTGCAAAAAAGATCAAAGTATTCCCTAAGGACACCGCCGCCAAAGGAGCAGCACCCAATTGCCCAATCATGATGTTATCGGCTAGACCAACAAGCACATGCCCCAACTGCCCTAGCATGATTGGGAAAGCCAATTGGAAATTTTTGGGAAATTCTTTTAAGTAAACTTGTAGCACTTTTAAAAGTTTTGGTGTGCAAAAATAGTGGTATAAGGCTACCTTTTATCGCTATTAAAAATTTAACTTTTTATTAACCAAATCAGCTTACTCAACTATGTTATATAAGAAGGTATTTAAAAGATGTATCTTTGACCTAGACATATAGCTAAAATTAGATATATAGCTGATAATGATATATTCATAATAGTTGAACCATTGTAACATAGAATATGGAAGATATTATTACGACTTGAATTCAACGATACACTTTCACCATATACAAATAAGCCATCAAAGAACATATTCCGAAAATCAAAGTGGCTACGACATCATTGATGTCAAATCTAGAAGGATAACCTAAAAATTCATAAATTATCAATCCGAAAATGATAAGAACTATCAATTTCCAGTCGTTAAGCTTGCCTTTTCCAACAAGGCTTAAGAGCATGAAAATGGCTGTGATTGTGCCAAAAGAATTGCCTATCGTATCCGAAAAATAATAGTCGAATATGTCATGTTTATAAACATAAGGTCGCCAAAAACTTCTGACCATCTCGGTAATAAAAAACGCCACCAAACCAATCCCTAAAGTCAATTTCTTTAACGGCGTAAATTCATTCTTCTTTTTCAGCATACGAATGACGCCCCAAGCCATTAGTGGCAGTATGACAAAAGGCAAAAAATCAGAAAGGTCATTCATCTCATTGTTGTCAAATCAATATGTTTTTTTCATTTCTGCGGCTATTAACTTCGGCTATCATCATAAAATTCTTCATTAAACAAGGAACATAAAACTTGAAACATGAAACATGAAACCAGCCCTAATTCAACAGACTAAACTTCTAGTCCTGATACTCAATCGTAACCCACAGTGTTTTTGTCGAGGCATCCAAAAGAACATAGGAGTTTTCATTTTCAATCGATGTATTTTTATGATACAAAGAAGTGGTTTTTACAGACGCTTTATCGATATTTAAGTAACGCCTGAAATCCAACGAAGCGAAATCATCAACTCTATTCAAATTATTTTTATTTACATAATCAGCAACTTCTATACTTTTATCTAAAGTAAAACTTGACATTTTTATGTTTGTCGCTTTATCATATTTGCAGTCGGATTCAACTATTTTAGGAATATCGATCTTAGCGTGAATTTCGATGTTATCAATATTTGCCCATTCACAAGTTCTTTGTTTTGCAATACTTCCAACAAAAGCTCTTAGGCCTAAAAATCCTAAAAGGACAATTATTCCAACAGCTACAACGGTTATAAGGACATTCTTTTTCATAAGTTTTGGTGTTTTGTCTTTGTAAAAACGACAAATTATAAATTTTTAATCTAGTTGTAAGGATCGACATCGATGTTTAACCTTACGCTTTTAAAGCTTCCTACATTCTCATACCGCTTGACACCTTCTTCCAAGTATGCTTTTGTTTTCGAAAGGGATTGGCTTGGCGGAATTTTTAAGATAACATGTTTAATGTGTTGATTCCGAATTCTGGATACCGTTGGAAATTCTGGCCCTAAAACATTGGATTTGAAAATTTGTTTTAAATAAGTGCACAACCAATCTGATGCTTCATTTAATCGGTTATAATCTCTAGATTTAAAAATAAGCTTTATCATTTTAAAATTTGGAGGGTATTTGAAGTCCTTTCGTTGTTCCATTTCCGTTTTGTACAAGCCCAAATAGTCTTCGCTCACCACATAATTGATCACAGGATGATTTGGGTTAAAGGTTTGGATGACCACATCACCTTGCTCCTTGGTCCTACCAGCTCTTCCCGATACTTGAACGAGGAGTTGATAGCACTTTTCAAAAGCTCTAAAATTGGGAAAAAACAACAAGCCATCGGCATGCATAACAGCTACCAAATCCACATTTCTAAAATCTAAACCTTTGGTTAACATCTGTGTGCCAATCAAAATATCTGTTTCGAGATTTTCAAAACTGCTAATCAGTTTTTCAAAATCATATTTTCCTCTTGTGGAATCCAAATCCATACGTTTGATGTTGGCCTTTGGAAATAGCGATTTGGCTTCTTGCTCGATTTGTTCTGTACCAAAACCAGATAATCGTAAATTGGTACTTGAACAAGCTAAACAACGCTTCTGTATCGCCATTTTATACCCACAATAATGGCACCTCAAGGTGTTATTTATTTTATGAACCGTCAAACTCACATCACAACTTGGGCATTGTGGAACATGACCGCATGTTGTACATTCCATAACTGGAGAATAGCCTCTTCTGTTTTGAAAAATAATCACTTGCTTTCCCCGTTTTAAAGACTTTTGAATGCGCTCGATCAAATCCAAGGAAAAATGACCTTGCATTTGTTTGCGCTTATACCTGTCTTTTAAGTCTATGACATTAATTTTCGGAGGCTTGACATCGCCATAACGTTTATTTAATTCTACAAAACCGAATTTATCTTGTCTGACGTTGTAAAAACTTTCAAAACTAGGTGTTGCCGTTCCTAAAAGAATTTTGGTCTTGTGTATTTTCGACAGAACAATCGCCGTATCTCTCGCATGGTATCTAGGTGATGGATCATGTTGCTTATAACTGTTTTCATGAGCTTCGTCGACAATAATGAACTTAAGATTCGAATAAGGTAAAAAAATTGCAGAACGTGTACCGACGATGATTTGTGCCGAAGAATTATGCAATACTTTTTTATAAATTTCTACTCGTTCATTGGCTGAATATTTGCTGTGATAGACCAACACTTTTTTCCCAAACTTTTCTTGAATCCTGCTGATCAATTGAGTGGTCAACGCAATTTCTGGCAACAGGTACAAGACTTGGTTTGTGTCTTGCAATTGTTCCTGAATGAGTTTTAAATAAATTTCGGTTTTACCAGAAGAAGTAATCCCTTTAAATAAAATGGTATCTTTCTTCTGAAATGTTTCTTTGATCGAAGCAAAAGCTAAATTTTGATCCTGAGACAATAAAATTTCAGTTGAAGTTGAATTGTCTTTTCCTTTTACTCTATCCTGTTTGATGGTGTATTCTACCAATATATTTTTATCAATCAAGGATTTCACCACTCCATCGCTAACATTTGCACTTTTAGCAAGTTGAGCCTTGGAAATGGGTTTTTCAGATTGAGCCTTCAACTTAAAATATTCGAATAAAACTGCTTTTTGTTTTTGAGCACGATTCAAATTTTCAATCAAAGTATTGAAATGTTCCTTTTTGTTATAAATTTCCTTCAATGTCAGAAACGTCTTCAATTTAGGCTTATATTTTTCTACAACTTTTTTGTCGATGAGAATTATATTTTTTTCCAAAAGACTATTCACAACCTTTAGCGCACTCGTTTTATTCAACATTTTTTGAATATCCTTGAGGCTGATTTGTTGTTGCTTCTCTATGGCTTCGACAACTAGGTATTCATCGTCGGACAAGTCTTCTTCAATAATGTTGACATCCTCTTGAAGCTGAATTAAAGTTTCACTTTGTATAAGCAAAGCACTTGGCAAACAGGCTTTTAAAATTTCATTATAGGAAGATAAATAATAAGATTTTACCCATTTGAACAACTTTAGCTGAAAAATATTAAGAATAGGAAATCCGTCTAAAACTTCTTTAATAGGTTTGGCCTCGTAGTGCAACGGCTTTTTGTCATGAATATTTACCACTACCGCCGTGTACAAATTTTTCTTCCCTAATGGAACAGCCACACGCGTTCCAACCTGACAATATTCCACCAAATCCTTTGGCAAACTGTATGTGAGCAATTGCTTAAGGTTAATAGGAAGAATGACGTCTACGTAGTATTGCATGTATTAATGAATAGGCATTTACTTGACAATCAACTTCTTTACAAAAGATTTATTGTACACATTGAACTTTACGAAATACATTCCCGATTGCAAATCGGACACATCAATTTGTTGAACTTTAGTATCAAGCGATGTGCTTATAGACTTCACAAGTTTGCCTGATACATTGACAAATTCGATTTGTTTTAGGCTTTGGTTTGACGAATTTTGAACAAAAACAGTTTCTTCAGCTGGATTTGGGTATATGTTGAAATCAGTTTCGTTGAAAGATTCAGTAGAAATAATAGCCTCTGTACAAACATCTAGCCCAAAACTTTTTAAAACACCTCCATTTCCCGGTACATTATCAATCACTTTAAGTGTCCAATTGCCTACCGGCAAGTCGTCTATAGTGTAAAAAAAATCTTGTGGACTTACTATTCCCTGAATAGCAACTTGACCAGAGGAGTCGCAGTTGTAATCATTTCCTTTACCATCAAAAGTGACATCCATATTTTGAAAACCATTACATGCTCCGTCTAATAAAACAATTTCATTGCCTGCTGGAGAAATCAGTTTTAATGTTAAGTCAGACAAATTAGAATGATCGAGCTGCACATAAACGTTTATATCATCAACAGGAAAAGGATTTATATAACCCGTTGGAATGTTAACCTGAGACTGAACAGTTGAAGGTGAAGTACTGTTTATAGTATATTGAGTAGTGTTGTAAAAAAAGTTCGTACAATTCACCCATTTGGTGTGAAAGTTGTAATAGTTATAATTCCCAATCGTACAATTGTTCATTCCTCTGATTCTTAGATAATAAGGTTCTCCAGCATCCAATTCTGTATTAACATGTATAAAATTATTGCTGGTTATAACACTAAATACGATATCATTAAAACTATCATCCTTAGAAACATCGATTTCATATTCATCGATTCCAAAAGCCGACTGATTATAAGTCCAAATTTGAAACTCTGGGTATAAACTGTTAAAGAAACCATAGGCATTTGTGTAAACTTGATCGCTAATAAAACTAGGTTTTACAATTAAATTCAAACTTATAGTGTAAGTATCACTTCCGGAAGTTGCTACCACATCAAAGGTGTAAACATCAGGTTCTAAAACATCCAGATTTTGAATAGTTAAAATAGAATTCCCTTGATTTGTAATGGTTGTATTGCTAAAACTCGAAGTTGTATTTGAAGAAGGACCAGCCGTTGACAAGGTAATAGTTCCATTAAAACTAATTAAACTATGAATTGACAAATCGAAAGTAGCCGCTGTATCATCACAAAAGGTTTTTGTGTCGTCGTCCACACTTATCCAAAAAGATGAATTTATCGAACTTTCAGTCGTTTCAGTTGACGAAACTGCTTGTTCTACTTGATGATTTTCGTTAAATGTAATCCTAGGATTTGTAGACCAACTTAGACTATTGCTGGATAAGTACATCAAAAAGGTAAATAAAAAAAGCTGAATTGTTCGCATAGATTTTGTTCAATATAAAATTACGTTTTAATCTAAACTCATCCAAACAATCCAACTTTTAATTGAAATATATTTTCAACAACTTTAAATCTATTTTACAATCAATTTTTTAACAAAAGAAGTATTTGAAGTATTGACTTTTACCAAATAAATTCCTGAATTGTAATTGCTCGTATTTAGTTGAATAAAAGAAACCTCTTTCACATCTAGAAGGTCAACTTGACGCCCAGACATATCTAAAACCTCAATTCTG
>JAUIFC010000174.1 GCA_030429455.1 Bacteroidia bacterium
CGTATACGCGACCCGTACGTACGGTGGTGTGAGAGGCGCACTCTGCTAGTTAACTCTGGCAGAGCCGTCTACTCGATTGTATGCCGTTTTTATTTTATTCATTTTGTTTTCAGCGTTGAGAAAAACATACTCTTTGACAAGTTTTGGCTCGAGTGGTTGGCTTTTGAGCGACTTGGCAATGTGTATGTTTTAGTTAGGGCTAAATAGTTCATTGCATAATACTTGTTCAACTTCTAAATCTAATTCTACAATTTTTTCAATATATAAGGAGATTTTGGCTATCAGGGTTTCAAGCTCTAATAATTTATCGACCTGAAGGGACCTTCTATAATATTGGAATGAATGCATTTTTAACCATTCTTTTAAAACACTATAGCCAGAAATTTCAAAATCAATAACGTCAGAAGCAATGTCTGTATATTGTTTTACTATCCCCCCAGACTCATTTTTCAAACATATTGTGTTTTCCTCAAAACTATACTTGTGATATAAAACTTCGTTTTCCTCAATGGTGATATCAGGAATTGTGTAGCTTGATTTTTCAATATTTGCAAGAGTACTTCCAAATTCTGAGATACTAGTAAAAAGAGACTTATCCTTTGTTATAGGAATTTTGGGCCAGTTACCTGCTACACCAAATAAGGCTCCTTCAAAAGAACTCAGATATAGGTTAGAACTCAATAGGGCATATGAGTAAAATGTTAAAAGTGTAATAATTTCATCTTGAGGCAAATCAAATTCAGCAGATAACATATTAACGAGAACTGGGTTTATGTTATTTTGATTCGCACTATTCCATTCTCCCTTTCGTTTATATTCTGGGAAAAAATTACAGAATACTCGTGCACTACCTCGTTTGCTTAAATCATTGTCTGGTAGAAACCAACAGAAGGATGCAAATTTGTGAAGATTATCGCCAAGGTCTTCAGGAGCAGGGGAAACTATAAATCCAAAAACTCTGTCATCTGAGTAAGCTGCTCGAACTTCAGGACGAACCCTTGTACCACCGCCACCTAATTGTTGTAGTTCAGTTAATAACTCATCATTTAGAATTACGCTTGTTTCTAGGAATGGTCTATACGAGTAATTTTCGATGTTATTCGAATTTGCAGCTAATCCAAGTTTTGATCTAATGCTCTCAGTTATTTTAGATTGATTTGGGATTTTACGTTGGCCACTATACCATCTTGATTTAATGTTTTCAAAATCATTTTCAGCCCGAGAAATGAATTTTGATCGTCTCTTTAATTGACCTGATGAAGCATGAACCAATAGATGTGTTGGTGCCAATTTTAAACCTGAACAATGTCTAAGAAAGATGCCTGTATCATTTGAATCTGTAATTGGCCAGAACAATTTATAGGCTTCCTTATTAAAATGCATTTTAGGTTTTAATGAATAGTCATCTTGGTCTAAGTCTATTCTTTCCCAATCTTCTAATCGAATTTCTGTCTGATTGAAAAAATCAACTTTGTCAGATTTAGATAAATGAGTAATTGAATTGTAATTAATCAAAGCGGGAGTAGAACTAGCCTCCTTAAATGTTGCAGCAAGAATTAAACGACCTTGTTGAGTGTCAAATAGATTAATATCTTCAGTTCCCGTTCTAAGGTCGCTGTCAAAGTCCAAAACCCAAATTTCATTGAACTTTTCAATAAGGAATTTTCTTGCAAATTTATACGTTGGATGTTTCGAAAAACTTGAAGGAAGTATTAAAACAAAAATAGATGGAGTGCTTTTTAATGCTCTATCCGCAGTCCACCTTAGGAATTTTATAAATTCATTTGATAATTGCTTTTGTGTGTTCTGCCGTGAAGTTCTATTATTAGCATCAGGTCTAAAATCATTTATGAGAGCTTTAATTATTTCTCCCTCATTTTGAATTTGGAAAATTGAATCTGATGAAGGAGGGTTACCAATAATTAATGTTAATGGAGGCGTAGCTAAATGGTAAGCTGCTTCCTGTTCTTTTACAAGCATTTTACTCAAATCATTAGTATCCTCTGAATCAGGGTCAGTATTTAATTCAAAAAGGGAATCACTTAGAGTGTTTGTAAGTTTTATTTGTACGTTTTCAGGATAAGCATCATTGATAATACTCATTCTATATTGAGCCAAGGCGTAAGGTGCTGGAAGGATTTCAAACCCTATTAATTCGACTTTATCGTTCGGAGTTATAACATTTAAAATTGCTTCAATGAATGTTCCTGTCCCACAACAAGGATCGATTATTTTATTCCCAGTAGTATTGAGATCAACATTAGGGATTGATGTTTGTATTAATCTCTTGGCAAATTCTACTGTATAAAATGCTAAAACTCGAGGAGTGTAGAAAGCCCCGTAATCAAAGCGAGTCACTGGGTCATACTTCGATAAAAATATTTCATAAAGTTCATGAAAATCTGGAGCCACTACTTGACTATCGGAAAGTTGAATATGAGCTAATAATCTTCTTAAATCATCATACCATAACCCGAGCCTACTTAAGTCAGAATTAAGTTCTGATTCTAGCCCTTTCACTAGGGTTTTAAAAGGTATTAAATTATTAGTGTATTTTTCATCTAATACAGAAAACCAAAATTCATGAATTCTATCATATTTAATTTTAGGCGTCTCTAAATCAGAGTTGATTATCCTATGTGCATAGAGTAAACCAAAAGTTAATACTTGAGAAATAAAACTTGAAAAGTTTAATTCATCACCTAAAGTTCTGTCATGATTTGATGAAGCTGTATCTTTTAGATCTCTTAATAGGAGCACAGTGTTAAGTTCCGTTTGATTTTCTGTTTCGTCATCTTCTAAATTTAGAAATTCTTGTATCTCGGAGGTTAAAAGTCTCGCTCTTTTAGCAACCTCAGTTACAAGTTGGTTTTCAGAAATTATACGATGCCCAATTTGCCCGAAAAAAGTTAAGAAAAGTGTTTCTAATTCAGTATTTGGAATCAGGTTATTCCAATCAATTGGTTTTTGACATGCTGAATAATTTACCTCTTCACCATTTGGTTTGAAAAGAATAAAGTCTATTCCATCAGTTAATAGGACTGGATTTCCGAGTGTTAGATATTTTTCTACCTGATTCCTATAAGCTTCCTTATTTATTGGATTCTGGCTATCAATCCCTTTGGCTTCAACGTATCCATATACGCCCATTGAATCTTCATTATGAAATCTCCAATCTGGTCGTCCAAGTTTATTTTGGTTTTTGGGCTCAGGAATCGTTACTATTTTTGAATCTATTGCACTAGCTGCATTTTTAAAAAAATTATCTAAACTTGTCCTGAATGATAGTTCTGCTGTAGTTTCTCCAGATTGACTTGCTAATACTTCCTGATGAAGTTCAGATAAATAATTATTTAGGCTTTGACTGAAATTCATTTTAGTGCCTTTATTAATTCTTTTCCAACTGCAACCGCTAAATTCACAGGTACAGCATTACCAATTTGTCGAGCTATATCCACTTTGTTTCCAACAAATTCAAAATCTTTAGGGAAGGTTTGGAGTAGAGCTCCTTCTCTCAAAGATATAGTTCTGTTCTGCTCTGGGTGCCCAAACATACCTCTTGTGAAACTATCAAAACGCGCTGTTATTGTTGGTGCTACATCATCCCATTTCATTCTACCGTAGACATTACGATGACCAATTTTTTCTGCACCTGCCTTATGGCAATCGGCCAGAAGATGGTCAGGCAAAAAAGCCATTCCCTGTCCTTCTTTTACATATTTGATTCTTTTGATATTGATGTCAGATAACTTATCGCTTCTATGATGCTTAATATCTGGATGTTCTTTCCCGTCTTTTGGAGTGGCAGGTAGATGACCAATTGCATCTCGAACACTTATTTTTTTTGTGCTTGGTTTTGGATAAGAGAATTTTAATGGTGAATTGGATTTTCGTTCACCAACAATTATTACTCTTTTTCTTCTTTGTGGAACTCCGTATTCTTGAGCGTTTAAAATGTTTTTGTGAATATGATAGCCATTCTGTTCTGCATAATTTAAAGCATCTTCAAGTATTTTTTTTCCTCTTTTGCCATTTAATCCAGGTACGTTTTCTAAAAGAAAGAATTTAGGGGATAACGCGATCATTTTCTCTATAAATACAAACACGAAATTATTCCTGTCATCTTGATCCGACCCAATTCTTTGAATTGAAAAACCTTGACATGGAGGGCCTCCTGCAAATAAGGATAATTCACCTTTTACTAGCCCTAATTCATTCATTGTTTTAATAGGATCAAATTCTCTTATATCTAGTTCCTGAATTTTATGATTGAAATATTTCTTATTTAGCAACTGAGTTTCTACAGAACATCTGTCAATATCGAAACTATAAAGGAGATCAAAACCCGCTTTGGATAACCCCAAACTTAAACCACCAGCACCAGAAAATCCATCTATACATGTAAAGCTCATAATGATATCGTTTCTGAAATTGATTTACTTGTATATAAACTACTTACAGGTGATGTAATTGACTCAACTCCGCAATCATTAGATTTAATTTCATTAGATAGGGCTCTTATTATTTGAGAAGCAATAGCAACTGACAATAAAGGTGGAACCGATTCTCCAATTTGTTTAAAACAATGATCTAGGGAGCCTTGAAAATCGTATGAGTCAGGAAAGCTCTGAATTCTTGCAGCTTCTCGAATTGTTAATCCTCGATTCTGTTCAGGATGAATGAATCTGCCACTTGCTGGGTTTCGAGAATATTGAGTTAATGTAATAGAGGGTTTGTCCCAATATAATCTACCATAAACATCAGAAAACCCATTCACTTTATCAAGACACTTTGGGCCAACACCTGATGGTCTATTCCCTCCATCTTTTGGTACTTGTTTGATTGTTTCTATAGTACTTGATTTGTGTTTTGCACTTTTATGAAATTTATCTATCAATGATACTTCACCAGCAGCAACTTTAGGTAAATCATATATAGCATCTCGTACAGTAATGAACTGTTCTTTTTCAAGAAGCGGAATAGGAAGTTCAAATTCCATTTTTGATGCAATTATTATCGCTCTGAATCTTGCTTGGGGAACCCCAAAAGAAGCAGAATTATATATTGTTTGCTTTACGGTATAACCGTTTTCTTCTAAGATTTTCCTTGCTTCATCATAATGCTCCCAATATTTTTTACCCAATATTTCAGGAACATTCTCCATTACTATAAAGTCTGGATGTAGTTTTATTGCTGTATCAGTAAAAGCCCCTATTAGAGTGTTTCTTTCATCATCTTTGTCCCAGTTTTTCTTTCTGTGAGCTGAAAAACCTTGGCATGGGGCACAGCCTATTATTATTAAAGGTCGAGTTTTTGTTTTTGGTAAATTAAATTCCTCTCTTATAAGTTTTATTCCATCTTCATTGCATAAATCTTTTATGTCTTTATTTAATGTTTTGCATTTAAAGTTGGTTTCATAAGAGTCTAATGCTTTTTGATTGATGTCCACAGCACCAATAAGATTAAACAGTTTTGATTTTCCGATAGCTGCAAACCCAAGAGACATACCTCCACAGCCAGAAAAGAAATCAATTACATCAACAGAACCAGTTGATTTTTTTTGCTTCGGAGTCCATTTGTTTAAGTCCTTTTTAGCCTTTTTAAATGTTTTCGTGAAGCTCGATAACTCTTGATCAGAGAACACTTTTTTTATTTCGGATTTGATATTTACCATATTATTTTTGTGCTCTTTGGTATTTGATTTTTTCTTCAGCGACTTTAAGTATTTCATGAGTATTACTCTCTCCCATTATCTGAGAAGCCACCTGATCACTTAATAAAACCAGTTTTAGAGATTTTTCAGTGACATTAAAAATTTCAGCAATTCTCGGTAGTAGAGAACATTTTGCCAATCTCTCACCTCGTTCAATTTTACTTAAAGTTGATTGATCTATATCCAATTCTGCGGCAATCTTTCTCAAGGGTAAACCTTGATCTTCCCGTAGAGATTTTAAATGTTCTCCAAAAGTTTTTTGCATACTCATAATAGACATTTTTTGTCAAGACATTATTTGTCCAAATATAGTAATTTTATTCTAATCAGAGAGTGATTTGGTGATTAAGCTCTTTTGGTTTTTTTTAGGGCTGGATTATGCGATGGAAAAAACCAAATGTGCTTAATGTGCGGTTGGCTTTTCTGTAATGGCATACAACTAGCATATATCCTTAAAAACACACCACTTTTTATCATAATAACATCAACTAGAATTTCACAAGGTGTAGATATCTTTCAGAAAATGGCTAGGGTTCAAAGATAGATATACGAGAAGCTATTCAATATGACAATGGTCAGTAGAGGATGAGGTTTGAGTTGGGGTTTGGGTTTAGGTTTAGGACAGATTAAGCGATGCTATTTAGCACTCTTTTTGCTGATAGATCTGTACATTAAAATGGACGCAGTCTGCTAGTTAACTCTGGTAGAGGTGTCTAGTTGATTGTAAAGCGTTTTCAATCAAATTCTGGAATTACATTTTCAATTTCTCTTTTATAAATTTCAATATGAAACTCATAACTACCAACTAAATCAAAATCAAAATTTTGTAAGATATCAAATTCTTTTATCAAGAATAAGAAATTAGGTTTACCTAGACCATCTACAATTGCATTGTAAAATATTAGATATAATTCATCTGATGATAATTGAGCTCTAGCAAGGCTGGCATAAAATTGTTTTTTTTCAGGTTCAATCAACTGGCTTTTATAAATAAACTTAAAAATATGATAAGTGTTTCTGTAGTAATGACTTAATAACTGTTTGGTTTTAATAAAATAAAAATCTTTATAACCTTCTTTTAATTTATCATAGGCCGTTTCTATATCATTAATTTTAATCTCTTGGTAAGAGACAATTCCTTCTTCGTTTTGTACAAATTCATGAACTTGACTTTTTAATGATGAATTTAATATATCAGTTGATTTAGATAGTTATTCTCTTTTCTCAACCTGAGATCCGTTAACTAAATTTACATTATTACCAACATCTAACCATAATTTGTCGACTATTTCTTGATTTAAAAGTAACAATTGAAAGAAGGTGTTTTCAAATGTTTGAACTCTTAAAGTTTTACTTTGTTCTTGAAAAACGTTTCTAGTTTGTTCTAATTCTTCTGTTTGTAGTCTAAACTCTTTGATTTGTTGGTTTAATGCAGTTATTTGAGTTTTAAGTGTTTCCTGATTAATTTGAATATCTTTTCTTTGTTCTCTAAGTGCAAGATAAAATAATAAAACCCCTGCTAGAGCCCAAAGTGTTCCAACAATTCCACCAATAAAATCACCTATTTGGGCAAATTTTTCTGAATTAATTTGGTTTGATATTGATAAAGTAGACGTTTCATTCCACAAAAAAAGTAATACAGCTAGGGTAATGATAATACTACCTAAAATTATAAATATTTTTGTTAAATTTTCAATTAATTTCATCCTGTTAATATTGCACAACTAGCATATCTCCTCAAAAACACATCAATATTTTATCATAATAACAACAACCAAGACTTTAAAAGGCGCAGTTATTTTTCAAAGATTGGCTATAATTCAAAGATAGATATATGACAAGCTATTCAATATGACAATAGTCAGTTGAGGATGAGGTTTGAGTTGGGGTTTGTTAGAATATTTCTTTGGCAATGGCTTTAATGTTGTCACTTTTTCCCATGGAATAGTAATGGAGGACAGGCACATTGGCTTGCATTAATTCTTTTGATTGTTGAATGGCAAATTCAATACCCACTTGTCGCACCGCCTTGTTGTCCTTACAATTTTCGATTTCTGTAATGAGGTCTTCAGGAATATCGATATTAAATACTTGTGGCAAGAGTTGCAAGTGTTTTTTGATGGCTATGGGTTTAATGCCCGGAATAATGGGAACAGTAATGCCAATCGTTCTGGCGGCTTCAACAAATTCAAAATATTTGGCATTGTCAAAAAACATTTGTGTGACCACATAGTCGGCGCCGGCATCGACTTTTTCTTTTAAGCGTTTTAAATC
>JAUIFC010000175.1 GCA_030429455.1 Bacteroidia bacterium
GACCAAAAGCAAAGCATGCACTTGCGCCATTGTTTTGTTAATGCCCCAACTCGTTGCTAAGCTACCCCAAGTTTGAATATACTTTAATTTGGCTTCTGCTAAATTCATGGTACAAATATAATAAAATATTTTAAACTTTCAATAATTATTGAAATATAAATAAATTAATAACTGTATTTAGAATTGATTGCCTTGCTTATTTCTACTATCAAGCTTGATTTCGCCTGAGTTTTGAAGCTGTAAATCAGTTGTTTAGTTTCAAATAATTCAACAAAGTACAACTGTGTTTAGTTTTAAAAATTTATACTGAATTTTATTTCAGCAGTGAAATAGACGATTAGTCAATTTGAAAATGCATAAATCTGAGAGTAATTATTTAATTCTTTAAGAATAAAACGCTTCAAAGTCACTTATAAAGAACTGAAAGCTAAGGTTTGGAGTTTTGCATAAAATTGAAAAATATTATCTTTCCAACTGTAGTTTTAACCCCGATTAAGAACATCGGTATTTTGGTATTACTAAAACATTAAAAGGATAGACTTTTCTAATTCGTTTTTGTATTGAAATGTATTCTAATGTATCCTACGGGTTTGAAACCATATTGAAAACAGGTGCTGAACATTGAATTATTAACACTATGAACCTTAACCAAGTTACAGTTCCATCCTTAGATTTAAGTCGGTCGGTTGTATTTTACCAAACTCTTGGGTTACGATTAATTGTAAATGCACTACCACATTACGCCAGGTTTGAATGTCCCGATGGAAACTCCACGTTTTCAATTCATTTGGTGGAGCAATTGCCTACAGGTGAAGGCGTATATGTATATTTTGAGTGCGATGACCTTGATGATCATGTAAAAGAGCTCCAATCTAAAGGCATCAATTTCCAATTAAATCCTACAGATCAACCGTGGTTATGGAGAGAGGCGAGGTTGAAAGATCCGGATAACAATCAACTTATTCTGTTTCATGCTGGAGAAAATAGACGTAATCCATCATGGAAAATACAATAGCAAATTAGGATACTGCTGAGGTAAAGCAAAAATACTAATGGTACTAAATGAGACTTATGAAAACTTACAATAACTTTGGTTTAGATATTTCTTAAACAAGTGGTTTGTCATGACCTAAACATACACTATGCATAAAGTATTTACACTCGCCAAAGGCTGGAAAATTTTCAGTTGGATTTTTCTACCATTATTGATGGGGTTATTTATATGGTTAGGCATTTGGCCATTTGTAAAAGAAGACTTTAACCTCACACTAGCTCTCGTGCTTTCGCCTTTTTCCGCTGTACTTACTCTTTTGATGGTTTATGGGTTATTGGACACGGCAAGAAGTAAACTCATCATAAAGAACAATCAAATTTTTGGTGTTGGCGTTTTTACAACTAAAGTGCTTGATGTAAAAGATATTAAAGGGTTTAAGATTGGTGAAAATTATCTGTATTACATTCCAAAAACAAAGCATCAGAAAAAGATTAAAGTCAGTAAATATTTTGGAAATTTTGAATACCTGAAAGCTTGGAGCGAACGACAATTCGTCAATTTAGACAAGCAAGCAAAAGTCGATGAAAAAAGACAAATTTTTGAAAACAAAGCATTTGGAAACTCTAAAGAACAACGAAAACAAACCTACTTTAGTGCTAAAAAGATAACCAAAATACTAAATACCATTTCTTGGATTGTAGCTTTGTCCACAATGTTCTTTCCCTATTATTTGCAGCTTCAGATCATTGCTTGCGGTACCCTTCCGATTTTAGGTCTTATATTGTACCGATACCATAAAGGATTGATTCGTTTGGACGAAAAACCCAATTCCATATATCCAAATATCACTAGCACTCTGTTTATGCCTTCCTGCGTGCTTTTAATCAGAGCTTTAAGCGATATTACTGTATTCGATTATACCGCATTATGGGAACCTTTTTTAATCGTGATTCTCACTTTAGCCTTGTTAATATTTATGGGATCAACAATTAAATACAACTTCAAAAAATGGCAAACCTATGGCATTTTTGCAGGGTTATTAGTATTTGCCAGCATGTATTCCTTCGGGATAATAATGACTACCAATTTTATATTTGACACTTCCAAGCCACAGGTTTATCAAACAAAAGTCCTAGACAAAAGAATGAGCTCTGGAAAAAATAGGTCTTTTTATTTGACATTAGAAAAATGGGGGCCACAAACAGAAATTGACGACGTCTCGGTCCCAAAAGCTATGTACCATGGCAAAGAAATTGGAGATTCGGCGGTCATCTATTTCAACCAAGGCTTGTATCAAATTCCATATTATATGGTTTTGGAATAATTGTAGACTTTGTTATTTTACTTTTTCAATTATTAGTATATTGTAGTTTAATAAGATTAATCAGAACATATGAAAAGACTTTCCAAAATGGCAACGCTATCCGATCATAAAGATTTTGCAATAATCGATAGAAATCTAATCGAAACAAAAGCGCAGCAAGCCACAGAAAACGAACGTTCTAGAGAGATTCACATCTTTCATGCGGCACACAAAGACAATTTGCACAGGATGTTAAATGCTTTTCAGCCAAAAAGTTATGTCGTTCCACATCGGCATTTAGAAGACCCAAAGGATGAAGCCATCATCATCTTAAAGGGCAGTATAGGTTGTATATGCTTTAATGAAGATGGAAGCATTATCCCAGAATCGGTATGTTATTTGTCACAAGGCACAGATATGGTAGGTTTGGACGTCCGCGCCGGCGTTTGGCATACGTTTTTTGCCTTGGAAAAAGACACGGTCATTTTTGAAGTCAAATCAGGACCATATACCAGAGCAACGGACAAGGATTTTGCCTCATGGGCACCTAAAGAAAACAGTGATGAGGCGCTACCCTATCTTGCTAAATTGGAAGATACTGTTCGAGAAAAATTTAATTTGGAAAAACGACCTTGGGAGTTTTAAAAAACATAATAAAACTTCAACGACTTCAAAATACATTAATGAGCGGGTCACCTTGAACTTTTTCAGATGAAATAACCAATTATAACATACATTTTCAGCTATCATATTGACAACATTTAAGCCTTATGAAAACTCAAACTTTTATAAATTTTACCATAGTCATTTTAGCAGCTATTTCATGCGCCATAAGCATTAGCAACAATTCAATCTATCAAGACGGTGAATGGGCTAACGCACAATGGCTGGGTCAGGATATTGTAACACTTTGTCTTGCTGTGCCTCTATTGCTTTTAAGTGTTATAAAAGGTGTTCGACAACAGAATAAGAAATGGTTAATTCTTAACAGCGGTCTACTTCTTTACTTCGCCTACACCTACTGTTTTTATGCGTTTGTAGCGCAATTGACATTTTTATACTTGTTTCAGTTTCCTATTTTTGGTCTGTCTGTCATTGGATTTGTCATGGGGTGTATTCATCTGTTTCAATCCAGTTGGAATATGCATTTAGCATCTAAGGGAGTCAGGTTCAGTATAATTGTTTACTTAAGTTTGGTTGCTTTGATGCTTTCAGTTATATGGCTAAGCGATATTTTTGCTCACCTTTCCGACCCTGAGCATCGTTCTGCTACACCAAATGGCGAAGCACCACTCATCATTTATTCTTTAGATTTAGGTATCATTATCCCTTTAATGCTAGCTTCGGCCATTTTACTTTATAAGAAATCGAACTATGGATTTTTACTATGCGGAATTATCCTCACCAAAACAAGCACCCTGGGTTTTGCACTTATGGCGATGTCTGTAAGCCTATATTTGCAACATATCACTACTGACCATTTCTTGATCATGCTGTGGTGTATCATTGGTGTCATTGGAACATTTCTCACCCTACTATATCTTAAAAATTTGCTGATAAGACCAGAAGAAAATTAATCATCATATGATTTGAAATCTTTTCAGCCAAAGAGAATAATTTAAAGATTTAGCCATTACATTTGTAGTCAGATGTTTTTGTATTCATTTTAAATTTAAAATTCTCTACTTATGAAACTGAACACATTTTCAATCACACTAGTTTTGGCCGTTATCATCACTTTAAGCGCTTGCCAAAAAACTCCTGAAAAAGAACAAACAGAAGATGCAATAGAAACGTCGAACCAGATAGAAGAGAAAAGCAATACATCTGACTTTTATGGAATTTATCAAGGCATTATTCCTTGTGCAGATTGCGAAGGCATTAAAACTAAAATCACCTTGTTAAAAGACGGTAGCTTTAACCGCACAACTGAATACCTAGGTAAATCTGAAGAAACCTTTAGAGACAAAGGCGCTTTTGTTGAAAACAATCAAACTTCTACAATAAAAGTTGACCTAAAAGATGGAGGTAGTCAGCTCTATGAAATTGCAGAAAACAAACTTTACCATTTAGACCAAGAAGGCAATAGAATTACTGGCGAATTAGCTGACAACTACATGTTATTGAAAAATTTAGCAGATTCTAATCTTGAAAATAAAACATGGGTAGCTATCGAAATTATGGGACAACAAATTGCTGAAGGAGACAACAAAAAAGAGATGACCCTCATGTTTATGAGCGAAAATGGATTGTTGACAGGTTCGGATGGCTGTAACAGGTTTAATGGCGGATACGAGCTGCTTAAAGGCAATAGATATAAGTCTGGTCCTTTTGCAACCACAATGATGGCTTGCGAAAACATGGAAATGTCTCAGCAATACCTTCAAATGCTTGAGAAAGCAGACACTTACATTATAACCGATAGCATCTTAAGCATTACCAAAGGACGTATGGCAATCATGGCCAAATTTAAGGTCAGAGAATAGGGTTATTGCTAAGCAATTGAAAGTTTAGCATGTTCAATTCAATTCTTTGGAAATCACATCATGGCAGTAGTCATATATCTCTTTAAATGTATGCGCTTTTGCCGAAATAGGTTCGTGAACTTTAAACTGAATTTTTACACCAACAGGCAAAGGAAATGAACCCCATTGTTGAAGTTTCCAAGAGTTTTGAATGCTCACAGGAAGAACCAAAGCCTCGGGCGTATATTTAATCATGGTTTGTAAACCACTTTCGTGAAATTTCTTCAGCTTACCGTCGCGACTTCTTGTGCCTTCGGGAAAAATAACGCCAGAACGCTTATGCTTAGTCAAATATTCGCCAAAGTCTATGATAGACGTAATGGCCTGACGACGATCCTTACGGTCTATCAACACAGAGCCGCCGTGTCTTAAATTATAGGAGACCGAAGGAATACCCTTTCCCAATTCCTTTTTGCTGATGAATTTAGGATGCGTCTTTCTCAAATACCAAATGATAGGTGGAATGTCGTACAGACTTTGATGATTCGAAACGATGATATACGACTGGTTAGAAAGTATAGGTATTGGATTATTAAAACTAACTCGAGTGCCTAAAAGCAACAAACTTCTGGTAATGCACAAGTTTAAAAAGTCGACTGAAGTTTTATGTGCTTGGTAACCAAAACCTCTTAAAGCAACAATTTGTATAACATGAAAGACGACTAAAATAGAGCCAAACACTAAATAAAATAAAATCGAAAACGGAAAAGCTATGATTTTTTTCATTCGTCAAAATTAAAATTTCTGTTGATAATAAAAAATTTTGGTGAAAATGAACACACAACTATAGAATTCTCTTTGCAGAATGAACTTTTGAACAACTTGTAATAATGAGGCCCTGCTAATTTTGGTCAAATGGCACAGAATGAGTTGTATTAAGTCACAAGTTGGGGTAAACAAAAAATCCTTTATCAACAACAAGATAAAGGATTTAATAATTCATTTATGACAACAACTCCACGCTTTAGCGTCATTGTAAGTGTCAGAAATTAGCAATGTTCGTCGAAAGCAGCCATAAGGTTGTCGGCAATCATATCAGCTGGACGACCTTCGATGTGGTGACGCTCTAGCATATGTACTAATTCACCATCTTTAAATAATGCAATGGAAGGCGAACTTGGTGGAAATGGCACCATGTGCGCTCTAGCTTTTTGAGTCGCTTCGGTATCTACACCTGCAAAAACTGTATATAAGTTTTCAGGTTTTTTTACATTTTCTATAGCTTTTCTCGCGCCTGGTCTTGCATTTGCTGCAGCACAACCACAAACTGAATTTACTAAAACTAAAGCTGTTCCATCTTGTGCCAAAGCACTATCTACATCTTGAGCTGAAAGTAGTTCTTTAAAACCTACATTCGTCAACTCTTCTTTCATTGGTTTAACAAGTTCTGGTGGATACATAATATTTTTTTTTATTTGAGGTGCAAATATCGCATTTTATTCATTTTTCGATTGGAATGTCTAACAAAATCTTAGGAAATAAAAGTTTTTAGAGCTTGATGAAAATCGTCTAGTATTAATCCAAATTCCTTAACCTACGATCTCTTAAATGGTTGAAGATGTTTCCGACAGATAACCTTAAATTTATGTATTCACCATCAAGTGGAGTGCCACCATTGTTGCTGTAATCAACCCAATTATATCTAGCGTGCAAGCCAAAATAACCACCATGGCGACCATATTTATACTTTAAAACCAAACCTGCATTCCAATTAAAACTACCCAATGTTTTATCTTCATCATCAGAATCTTCATCTACACGGAGTGCCGTAATGTTTTCATAACCCAAACCACCTGATATTCCTAAATCAAATTTCTTGGTATTTATAAAATCGTAAGTATATTCGCCACCAACATAAAATCCAGACCAAGTGTCGTCTGTTAATAATTCCCCTTGATAAACAAAGGAATATTCTTCAGCAGATGGACCTATTCTTACATCCATAACAAAATCTAAATTGTGTCTTAATCTCTTTGCGCCCAGCATAAGTCCAATGGTAGGTCTATCGCCGAAAAGAGAAATATTCCCAGAAGGGCTATAAACTCCAGCAATTAAAGCATAATGCCATTCCCACATTTTGTTGGCCTTTTCCAGGCTAGACGCATGAGCCTGCTTTAATCGGCTAGAATTAGAAGCATTCTTTATAGCTCTAAAATTTGGTGTGTCATTGGCATAAAAATCAAGTATCATTTCTTCATCCCAGGTGCCAGCTCTAGATTGGCTAGCAATTCTTTGTGCTAATCTGTCTATTGAACTCAAATTTTGATTAATCTCAGTATCTCTTCTAAAAAAAGTATTGACTGTATCATTAGCAAAATCTACGTTGCTTCTGTATAGCATTAAGTCTTCAATAGTAGATTCTGAAATCAATCTAGGATTGTATCTATTAGAATTAATATCAAGAATTGTACGAAACCTATCAATAATCTCCAACTTTCCGCATTTAGACTCCCAATAATCCAGGTAATCATAAATTTTGTCTATTTGACTGTTATCGTAAAAACCTCTTATCATCGTAGCCGCATTAAATGTGACGTCGTCACAATTGATATATCGATTAGAGGAAATAATATCATCAAAATTCTGAGCGCTATTCGAAAGCATACAAAAGAATAATATAAAGAAGAGAAAAAACTTAGATTTTTGGGATGAAGAGAAATTCAACATAAGCGAGGAATTAGAATTACTTAACCTGATAACAACTATTATTCCATAAGCCTGTTAAGGAAATATCAAAGTTTAACTCTAAACACAACCCTTAACATTAAAGTGTACTTTAGAATGTAATGTTGTTTTGGGTTCAAAATTCATTGAAGTTTCCATTCAACAAATCTTCATGAACATCTTTAGTAGGATTTTCTTTTTTGCCCCAAATTAATCTTAAATTCAGATAATTGCCATCAAGAGCCGTTCCTCCTGAATTGTTGTAATCTGCCCAGTGGTATCGTAACTGAACTCCGAAAAAAAATCCTTTTCTTCCATATTCATGTTCCAATACCAAACCTAGATTTCTATTAAAACTCGGTAAATTTTTTGATTCTTCTTCTGAGTCATCATCAGTAGGATTGTAAGCAGTAATACTTTCACAGCCTAGACCTCCAGAGATACCAATATGGAATCGTCTATTGCTATAGAAATTGTATGTGTACTCTGCACCAGCAT
>JAUIFC010000176.1 GCA_030429455.1 Bacteroidia bacterium
TCTGCGTAGATTGTGAAGAAATAATTGAAGATTTAGGCAACCAAATCGAATAACAACACGTCTAACTATAAAAACACCATAAACCAAAAATTAAATACCAAAAACCATGACAACACTAATTAAATTATTAACGTTTGCCTTACTTACGATGACATTCCAATGCAACATCGATGGTTACAACACCATTAAAGGCGAAGGAGAAGTATCCGAAAAAGAAATTGACATTTCGAGCTTTAGCGAATTTTCTGCTCATAACGGCTGGGATATCAAACTAGTACAAGGCAATCAAGACAGACTTGTAGTAAAAGCCAATGAAAATCTATTGGAAGAATTAAAAGTAGATGAAGATGGCGAACTTTTAAAAATTTCGACAGAAAGCAAAGACAACATAGGCAAAGCTGATGCAAAACTTATAATTGTTTATTTCTCTGGAGATGTATCTAGAATCAAAGCTGCCTCAGGCACGTATATTTATGCGGATGATCAACTTGATTTTAACGATTTAAGCATTAAGTCCTCAAGCGGTTCCAACGTTAATCTAGATGTCAAAACACAGAATCTAAACTGTAGCAGCTCAAGTGGTTCTACTATGGAACTTAAAATTTCGTCTACAGATGTTATTGCAGATTCAAGCAGCGGTTCTAGACTAAATGTTACTGGAAAGAGTAACTCTATCATGGGCGATTCCTCAAGTGGTTCTAACCTAAACCTTTCTGGAAGCACTGATAATCTTGAAGTTGACTCCTCAAGTGGTTCAAGAATAGATGCAGAAGACCTTATGGCTATAAATGTAACTGCAAATTCCAGCTCAGGTTCTAGCATAGATGTTTATCCATTAGAAAACTTAAGCGCCAAAAGTTCTAGTGGTGGAAGTATAAAATACCATAACAAACCTTCCAACAACATTAGCAAAAATACGTCTTCTGGTGGTAGTGTAAGAAGCAAGTAAAATTCCGGTAACAGATTACCGTCTCCATAAACCCAAACCAAAAAGTCGCTCAAATTGAGCGACTTTTACTTTATCATTCATTATGGATTCGGAAAACTACTGTTTAATAATTTTCACTGTAGTTTGCTCTCCATTTGTGAGTTTTACTTTGGCAATGTATAGACCAGAAGAAAGCGTATTGCCATTAACTTCTGCTTTAATAGAATTAGCAGTTACTTCTTCAACAAGTTTTCCAAAAGCGTTATAAATGCTTATCTGCTTAATCGGATTACCTTGATTTTCAAAATACCATGTGTTTTTTGTTGGATTGGGATAAATCCTAAAATTAGTAAAGGATACATCGGCTGTAGATAATGATGTAAAAGTATAGGAGCCACTTGCTCTAAAGAAAGAGATTTCGTAAAGCCCGGCAGTAACATTAATGTCATTTCCGGTAAATGTACCAAAAGGAAAACTGTCTCCGCCCCAGTTAACGTTCCAATTTAAATCTTGTCTGAACTTAAGCTGACCATCATTTAGGGGCTGTGCGCTCAAAGAGTAAATATCGCCATCTGTTGTAAACATTAACACGTCAGGAGTTGGGTTATTATCATCAGGCCAACCATTTACTGCAGGCCCAACGATACCTACATCAGGAATAACAAAACTATAATCTAAAGTATTTAGATTGAAATTTACTTTATAAAATCCATAATTTACCGGTATAGCGGCTCCACCAGCGGTAGCTGTACCAGTTGGAAAAGCAGCAGTACCATACGTATTAGAAGTTCCTACTTCTTGAAAGACAATATCTCCAGCCATAAACTCTGTTACTGATAGTTCATAATTTACACCATCTATAGTGGACATCATAACACTACTAGTTAAAGCTGAACCGGATAATTCTATATCAGTAAAAGTGGATACATCTGTAAATGTATAGGTATTGGTATTTAAGTCTAAAACTATATCATAAATACCTGCTTGAACAGGAATATCGTTATTTGTTATAGAACCATTTGGAAAATTATCACCTCCATAACTTGTAGTCCACATTTGATTTTCTCTAAATTTTGCTGGACCAGTCGTAAGGGTTAACGCATTGATAGAATGTGTTCCATCTCCATTGTCGGTCAACATAATATCAGGTGTAGGATTAGTTTCATTAGGCCATCCATTGGCCGCTGGACCCACAATTCCAATCGTTTGTGCAGAAAGGAATATGGGTGCAATTAATAAAATCGCAAGAAGTAAACGTTGTTTCATTTTAACACATTTTTAAACTATTTCAATAAAAATAAAAAAATATGTTAAGTGATAAAACAGAATTTGGCCAGAAACTAACGAATATCAGCTAACTAGGAATTTAAAATGAAAAATAGTTTAAAATCTCCTCTCGTATGCCTGCATTTGCACCTGCTGCTAAGGCAATGGAAATAACGAGACCTATCATGGCATACGCAAAATCTCTTACAGTTAGGAAAATGGCCTTTTTCTTGTGCTTAACGCCTCGATTCTTTCTTGCTAAACTAATTGCAATTTCTCTTCCGCCTATAATTCCCAAGAATATCCAAGTTGTACTCATTGGTGTTGTTGAAATAAACAACTTGTATATCAACAAAATAACATAAGAAAAATCGACTAGAGTAGCTGCTCTAACATCAGATATTCTCGCTTTCTCACTAACGATTTGTTGAATTTTGTCTCCTCTGAAATAGAAAAGCATTCCTAAGCCAATAAAAATCGTCAACGAAAAGATGGCAAACTGATAAAATTCAAGTTGTCGAGGTAAAAACACAGAAATATTGGCCGCATCCTGCATGATCCAAACCGACCATAAAGAGCCACTAACTAACCACTGAACCACCGTCCAAGTTTTGTTAAACTCTCTGGATTTAAAATACTTCTTTATAAGCTTATAGCTTAAAATCCAAATTAAAAAGGATAATACAAAAGCATAGATATATCCCGTCCAACTTTTAAAAACCACGGAAGTGATGCCAGAAGATGAAGCACTAAACACACTCAACAATAAGAATGTTGTAGAAACTGGCATCCTCAATCTTGTAAGAATCAGCAAAACCAGTGGTGCAATTATTTGGAAGAACGAAAACTGACTTGGGTGCGGATATGGTGAGGTTCCATCTGGTTTTAATAACCTCTGATAGGTTACATCTCCATCGTAAACAACCCAACTATAGGTCACAGTAATTAGAAAAATTGTACCGATAAATAACCACAGTTGCCACCATTTTTTGTCCGAATTACTTTCGATAAATGTCCCTATGGTTTGAATACTGTCGTTAGCTACGGCGGCATAAGCTGCAAAAACAAAACCAATCCACATGGCAATTGCCCATCCATAATAGGTCGAAGCGCCTGCCAGAATGAAACCTAAAAAAATAACAAGAATAAAGTTTTTTTCCTCTATAAATAAATCAAAAATCCTTGGATTAGGTTTCTGGTTTCGATATTTAGCCATTTTCTGTCAAAAAGTATTTTTGGCAAAACTAAGTTTTAATTTCAAATAATTATTGCCTCCAATGTTAAGAATTCATTGAAGTGAAATTAAAATCGCTTATATTCAACCATAAAGGAACTAATAATACTTAATAAGCTATTGCCAATCAAACTGATAGGTTAAGCCACCCATGACCTGAAGGCCTTGAACATCAAAATTTCGCCATTGCTGGTAGTTATTTCCAAATAAATTTTGACCTTTTACAAATAAGCCTAATTGCTCAGATAACTGGAAGTCAATTCCAAGATTAAAGTCCACAAATCCATCAACTGTTTGAGAAAATAGTTCAATCGTATTGGAAGCGTTATTCAAATATCCAACACTTTCCCTTTCTCCGATATAAAAAAGTGTAGAATTTATGTACCATTTTTCGCCAATTTTATAACTGGCATTCAGATTAAATTCAATTTCAGGCAGGTATGATGCTTCTGGCAAATTATCTGCATCATAATTGTAATAAGTTCCTGAAAATCCAATTGTAAAGTCGTCTAAAACTGAATAATTCACCTCTGCACTAAAACCTAAAGTAAATAGGTCATCGTACAAAACTCCAAATGAGTTCGAATATTCAAAGTTGTCGAGAGGCGTAAAAGCCATTGTCCCGTTTACCACTCTATTTTCAACAAAAAAAGCAGAATTATCCTCTTGTTTTCCAAATGCTTTCAGGTTGTAACCAAATTTCCCTTGCTTTCCGCTGACACCCAAGAATCCAGTGAATGCGTTATCTGTCGGTTGAATTTCTAAGGTTGGTGACACAAAAGGGTTTTGATTTACAATACTTAAATAAGAATTTTTATTCAAACCTCCTTCAGCACCACCATAAACAAGTAGGTTATCACTTAAGCTATAACTGGCGTCGATGTTGGGGTAAAAGAAAAAATCACTTTCTGATGCTTCGGAATCACTAAAATAAGTTGCATTTAGGCCTAAGTCCAAATTAAAATCGCCAGAAGTAATATGATAAGACGGTGATAACGTAGCCATAAGTAGTCCATAATCTAAATTGCCACGTAGGTTCGCTACTCCATTGTAAAATTGATCAAAACTTCCCGTAAGGTAATCCAAATTAACCTCCAAATCTAATGCGCTTGTATTTATAGGTAACGAAAAATGAGCATCAAAAATGATATTATTTTCCGAAGAATTATAGGCATCAGAAAAATTTTGAAACCTGAAAGAGAGCTGTTCGACTGCAGAATCTTCGAACTCTACTTGTCCATTTAATCCTAATCCAAAATAAGTCTGTAAAGGATCTATGCTAGAAATATCTTGAGAAAATAATGTCTGATTGACTAATAAATCTTGATTTACACCATACCAATTGTAACTTTTATAAAGCAAATCTATGCCTGCATTCCAATTAAAGCTTCGTTCGGAAGAGGTAAATGTCAGGTCTAAATTGCTATCCATAAAATTATCGTCCAAAAGAACATCTTGAATTCCTCCTGAAGAGGACAAGTGGTTCAGGCCAATGTTAAGCTTCTGGTACTGATTGACGTCTACACTTCCATAAAACTGTCCCAAGATGTTTAAAAAATTTCCGACGCCCAGTTTTGCATAATTCTGAAAATTATACGGAAGTTGCTCTGGCTTAACATTGCTCGCCCTTCCTTTAGTTGGTGTAAACGTAGATGCTACGGGAACAGAAAAAATGCTGTAGTTCACCTTTTTCTGAGATTTTAAAATCGAATCCGAGACTTTTGGTTTAGTTTTTACCTTAAAAGCATCATTGAGTGTTGGCGAATACTGTTTGACGATTATAAGTTTTTCTGTTTTTATAGTGTCATTCTGGGTTTGCGCAAGTGTTGATGAAAAAACAACTACCAAGAGGAATAAAAAACTATGTTTCATGTGTATGTCTTAATGCTTTTAATGAATTCATCTTATCTTAAATTCAGGTAAGCCTGTCATATTTCGGGCTTCTGTTTCTTAAGCTGGTCTAATAAAAAATTATCTTACAAAGATGTTATACATTCTCAATTTATAACTCATTTTTAAAAAAAATATTTTAACAAAATAAAATGTTAGCCGTTCTAGAAATGATAATTACCAGATACTATTGCCAATTTTAGTTTAAAATAAAAATAAATTATTTCTACCTAGATTATTATGCTAGTTTTGCAACTTCTTAAAGATTGAATAATCCTATTTGAAAAGACTAAAGAAACATATTAGCCTATTTTTCCTAGCAATTACTGTTTCACTAACTGTAAATCTCCATGCTTTATCTCATAGCTGTGAGCATAACCATGGACAACAGATGAGTCCTATTAGTCATCATGATCACGATCACCATAATGATAGTGATGATAAGGAAACTTGCGAATTGTGTATTGTTAGCATTGTAGAAAATAGAATTACAACGGCAATTATTCCTTACTTTCCGATAGTTACTTTACAACACAACGACTCTTTTGACTTATTCGTCCGTACTTTTTACTCGAAAGAGATTATAATTTCAAAGAAATTATATAAGAGCGACACCTTTAACAAACCTCCACCTTCAAGCATAACATAACTGGATTTTCACACAACAACTGTATAGAGTTGTTTAACCATTAGTTATTTGCAATGCTTAAGTTTGTTTTTACTTTAATTCTATTATTTTGTATCAGCTTTTCTGTTCAATCTCAAAATTGCGATTTGAGATTAGATGGATATATCCTTGATTTTCATGATAATAGTATTTTAGCGAAAGCTGAAATAAAAATACTCAACACAAATAAATATTTAATATCCAATAACAAAGGTTATTTTAAATTTGAAGGTTTGTGCCCTGGACAATACGACATAGAAATCTCACATCTCAAATGTGAAACAGTTACCAAGAAGATTTCTCTAGACACATCGCTAACAAAAACCTTCTATCTCGAGCACCATCTAGAGGAACTTGAAGCTGTTTCTGTCAACGCAAAGGAAAAAACAACTACCAATACTGCTCAAGAAATCATTATAAAAGCCAACAAAATCGAAGCCTATAGCAGTGGGAGTTTGGGAGACATTACACAAACTATTGCTGGCGTTTCTTCTTTAAATACGGGAAATAATATTGTAAAACCCATTATCCATGGACTGCACAGCAGTAGAGTAATTACGATTCAAAACGGAGTAAGAATGCAAGACCAGGAATGGGGTTTGGAACATGCACCAACAGTAGATGTAAATGCTTTACAAGAGGTCAATCTTATTAAAGGTGCTTCTGCCCTCGCCTATTCTGGCGATGCCATTGGTGGCGCAATAGTACTTAAACCGTCGAAAGTTTATAAAGTGGATAGCTTGTTTGGCAAAACAATTGGCGCATACAATTCTAACAACCAAGGTTTTACGTTAAGCACTTCTTTATTAAAAACCACTAAAAAAGGATGATTTGTTGGTGGACAAGGGAGTTATCGCCGTTTTGGTGACGCCCAAGCGCCAGATTATGTGTTGTCCAATACAGGCTTAGACTTCAAAGCTATTTCTCTTCAAGCAGGTTTTAGCTCGTATGAAAAATCTTTCAAAGCTTACTACAGCTATGTCGATAACGAAATTGGAGTGCTGTCTTCGGCTCATATTGGAGGCTTACAACAGCTTATCAACGCCATTAAAAGTGGAGAACCAGCGACAATTAGAGAATTTACCTATGACATCATGGACCCAAGACAGAGAATTCGTCATCATTTGGCCAAGTTAGAATACAGCAAACGTTTTCCAAATCTTGGAAAATTAACTTTGCAATACGATTACCAAAGGAATCAACGGCAGGAATTTGACAGAAGACGTGGTGATTTTAAAGGTGTTCCATCTATAGATTTATTATTACAAACGCATGGTCTTCAATCTAAATTCTTATTTGACTCTCGTGATGACAAGACATTCGAGACAGGAATTCAACTTCAATACATTGATAATTTTGCAGATCCTGCAACAGGTGTAAGACGTCTAATTCCGGATTACAACCGTATAGATTTAGGCGCGTTTATAACTACGGAATGGAAATTAAACAACGATTATTTGGTGGAAGGGGCTATTCGATATGATTATAATCACATCGATGCCAAAAAGTTCTACCGAATCATTGCTTGGGAAGATTTAGGATACGATGAAGAATTTTCGGACATTATTATTCGTCAAGAAGGCGGGCAATACCTAACGAATCCTATCTACGATTTCCATAATGTTTCAATTGCATTTGGTGCTAAAAAGATCCTAGACAACCATGAATTTGCTTTAAACTATTCATTGAGTAATCGCGCACCAAATCCTTCAGAATTGTTTTCGGATGGGTTGCACCAGTCTGTTGCTCGAGTGGAAGTAGGTAATTTAAGATTGGATCGAGAAACAGCTAATCAGTTTTCGCTCACTTACCAATACTCAAGTCCAAGATTCAAACTTCTCGCAGAACCTTATCTCAATCACATCGCCAACTACATTTTCAACCTTGATCCGTCTCACTCCACCAATTCCGGTTTTGCCTATCACCCTAGCCTCGAAATCGGTGAGACGTGG
>JAUIFC010000177.1 GCA_030429455.1 Bacteroidia bacterium
AACAACGAATAGCCGTGGCCAGAGCGCTGATTAACAATCCTTCAGTTATTTTTGCCGACGAACCCTCTGGGAATCTAGACTCTGTCAATGCAGATCAATTGCATAATTTGTTTTTTGAACTCAGACAAGAATTTAATCAAACTTTTGTTATTGTCACACATAATAAAGATTTGGCACAAATGGCCGATCGTAAATTGCAGATGAGAGATGGAGAAATAGTAACGGATACTGTAAATGAAGAAAAGTGAACTCAAATCTTTCTTAGACCTTAAAGCAGAACAATACAATACCACAAATTTTATAAAGGATGACCCCATTCTTATTCCACACCGCTTTTCGGCCAAACGAGATATCGAAATTAGCGGTTTTTTAATTGCCACAATGGCTTGGGGAAATAGAAAGAGTATTTTGAACAGTGGAGAAAAATTGCTTGATATTATGGGCAATGCACCTTACAGTTTTGTTCAAAATCATTCACCATCGGATTTAAAGTCTTGCGATGGGTTTGTTCATCGTACGTTTAATGCAATTGATTTAAAATATTTTTTTCATGCATTAAAGCATATTTATAATAGGTATGAAGATTTAGAATCTTGCTTTGCAGCGAAAACTAAAGACTATGATTTGCAAACAGCCTTTCATCATTTTAAAACTGAATTTTTGAGTTTTGGCGCTCCAGAAAGAACTTATAAACACATTAGCGACCCGTTGAAGAATTCTGCGGCTAAGCGAATAAATATGATGTTGAGGTGGTTTGTGCGACAAGATAAAAGTGGAGTAGATTTTGGAATATGGAATTCCATCCAACCTGCTCATTTATCATGTCCTCTAGATGTCCACACAGGAAGAGTTGCTAGAAAAATAAAGCTTTTAAAACGCAAGCAGAACGATGCCAAAGCAGTAGCGGAGTTGGACAAAAATTTAAGAAAATTAGATGCACAAGACCCCGTTAAATACGACTTTGCATTATTTGGTTTAGGTGTTTACGAAGGTTTTTAATTCTGCGACGTGAGTTTACATTACAACTATAAAATATATAAACCTGTTGGCTATTTAAGTCAGTTTGTAAATAATCAAAACAGACGAAAGAATAAAAAATTATTAGGCGAACTATACGATTTTCATCCAGACACCATGGCGATTGGTAGATTAGATCAAGATTCTGAAGGTTTATTGCTTCTCACAACAGATGGAAAATTATCATTTAAGGTATTAAATTCGGGAATAGAAAAGGAATATTATGTCCAGCTTGATGGAACAATTGATGAAAATTCTATCAAGAAACTTGAAAACGGTATCGAAATTAGCATCAATGGCAAGTCATATTTAACAAAGCCCTGTGTCGTAATGATAATCGAAATACCAGATTTACCAAAGGCTCAGAGACCTATTAAACCAAGCGGAAAGAATACGACCTCATGGATATCTATCACGTTAACCGAAGGTAAATTTCGTCAAGTTAGAAAAATGACTTCAGCGGTTGGTTTTCCTACCTTACGATTAGTACGTGTTAGAATTGGGAATGAAACAACAACAGGAATGGATATCGCTGATGTAATTCAGATAAAGGAATTCAATTTATAAACTAGCGTTTAAAACGAGGTGTTAAAGTTAAGTGTAAAGCCCGAACTCTCAGGAACAAAACGACAAACGCCACCAACACATACCAAACCACCTCGTTGCCTACCATAGTTTAAGGCTACACGATATCTCCCTTTTCTAAAAGAGCCACCTACATTTAAATAGTGTACTTGTTCTTCAGGTTTGTCGCTCCCATAGTTGTAAATATCCCAAACGTAAACAGAAAAATTTTCATTAGGATTAAATTCCAGCGTGCTGCCAATCCAATCTTTTCGGTCTGCTGTTGCCCACATTTTTTCCACTTCTAAGCGTATAGATTTTGTACTTGTAAAATTATAGGTAGCATCTGCAACAAGAATATCTGCATTTACTGGGTCGCGACCATCTAAAAATCTTAAATCGCTATATTGGTCAATATAAATTGCACCAACATGCCAATCGTCGTTAATTTTTTTAGTAATTTCTATGCTGTAATCGGAGAAAAATTTATTTCCAATACCGAAAAAATCTACGTCATAATTTGGTGGACTAAATGTATAACTGCCAGGCAGATTATACCATGAGGCGAGATTAACAGAAATATTTGTGCCATACTTGCCACCTAAAGCTGTCCCGCTAGGAATAGAGTAAAAGAAATCTATTTGTCCACCTGTTTCTCCTGCTCTCATAATTTCAGGGTCTACAAAAGATACTCCATTAAAGGCTTGGTAAACATAAATGTTTGACAACTGTGAATGGTGCTGCTTGGTTAAGGCTGGCACAAAATTCATTATCCCATCTAAAAAATCTAAACTTGAAGTTAGATCGCCTTGAAAATCGATGTAAGTTGTAGGTTCTCTTTCAGACAAAAAACTCATATTTTGAACTCTTCTAAGCGTAACATCTATACCATAATTCATGCTTGAATATCCAAAATTAAGTTGAAAAGCATGACCAGGCTCTACAAAATCGTTACTTAGTCTACCTTGAGAATCTAAAATACCATCTTCTTCTTTGTAAGTTGCTTCTCCATTTAAATAAAATGAATTATTGATGTAATCAAACCTAAAGGAATAAGCATTTGTCAACTCGTTAAAATTTGGATTCTCAAAATTGACATCTTCGTATCGACCCACATAACTAAGCCCAATACTCAAGTCTTGATTTTTTTCGTAGAGGTTAAGCCATTCTCCAAGAAAAATGTCGGTATCTAAACCGTATATGTCGCCATTTGTAACATGAAACCCCGAACGCTGTCTGCCATAAAGTGCAGTAAAATTAATATTGTCGTTTGGAGAGTATTTTACTCGTCCACCCCTCATGGCCGAATTAATACCGAGTGCTCTGTCTTCCCAGGCTCGCAGTAAAATTCCAGAACCAAACTGCTCATAAAAGTGTCCTACTGTAACTTGTAGCTTTTCATTTTTATAATCGAGAAAGTATGTCCCTAAATCTGTACCATTAAATAGCGGATTATAATTTAATAATGCATTAGGCTCATAGGATTCTATTTGAAAACCAGCAGTAAAGTTTTTGTAACTGTAATTAAAAAAAAGGTAATTATTAGATCTAAAAGGTTCTTCTGGTTTTATAAAATTTAGTCCTTCGTCATCTAGATAATATTGAGAGTTGGACTCTACACCACCGTAAATTCTTCCGTAATCTTTCTTTTCTTTTTTATCTTCTTGTGCACTTAGTGGAATAGATAGACACAAGATCATTAGGAACCAATAATTTTTCATTTATGCAGATTAGAGTTCCTGTAACTTATGGTATAGCTCCATTTCAGCACCTTGGCTATACCCATTTACAACATGTTTTATTTCTCCATTTTTTACGATTACCGTGTAGGGTATATTTACAATTGCTAGAGCTCTTTTAAGCTCTTGATTTTCATCTAATAGAATTCGGTAGGGCCAATTTTTACCATTTACTAATGGTCTTACTCTTTTTTGAGTCCTGCTGTCGTCTGTAGAGATCGCAATGAGCTCCATATTCAATTCCTTCGACCAAACAGAATAATGTAATTTTATGGCCTCAAGTTCTCGAATACAAGGGACACACCAAGTTGCCCAAAATGAAAACACATATATTTTATCCTCTTCTGCAAAATCTGTCTTTATATTTACCGTTTTATTTTTAAGATCTTTTATGTTAATGTTTGGCAAAGATTCCTGGGCAAAACTGATTTGGGTTAATAAAAAAAGTGTAATAACTAATACTCTCATTAGATAAAGCTTAATATTTGGTCAACAAATCTAAAAAAATTTATTAATAGAACCTTAGTTATTTAATTATGTTTGTTAGTTTTGAATTCTTAATAATCTAATATACTATTATGAAGTATTTTTACTTGTCCATTCTATTGGCATTTGCAATCGACGCCTCAGCACAATTGAGTATAATAAATTTGGCTGACAACTCTCCCATTAATGACGGTGATATTTTTCTTTTCGATCAATTAGCAACTAGTCCAAATCCTAATGATAGTCAGGGAAAGTTGAAGTTTAAAATATTTAATACATCCGCTACTGAATCAATAAATGTTCAAGGACAAGTTGTTTCATTTTCAAATACGGATGGAACAGGAAGTCAATTTTGTATTCAGCCTTCTTGTTTTTTTGATATGTCAGCTGGACAATTTATACCAAATAACCCGTTAACTCTGGCTCCAGGCGCAGACAATAACGATTTTGATTCTTTTTATAATTCTAATCCCGGTGATGGCGTAAATTATCCATTAACTTATACCATTAGATTTTTTATGTTAGATGACAACGGACAAGAAGTTGGTGACGATATAGCAATTACATACAGTTACACTCCTGCAAATTTTAGTAATTCTAATTTTACTTTAGAAGACCTAGGCATAGTATTGCATAGCACTGTAGTTTCTGAGTTTATTGATTTTACTTTTAAGTCTAGTGTTGAATATAGACTTTATGACTTAAACGGTAGATTGTTAGAAACTAAAAAAGTAAATGCAGGAAATTATTCTCATAATGTAAGCGATTTAAATGCAGGGCATTACATATTAGCATTTGGTGATAAAACCGGAAAGCAATCCAAAACTAGATTTTTTAAAAAATAATTTATGATGAAGACCGCTTTTCGATATCTTATTCTTGTTGCCTTATTAATTTTTGTGCAGTCTTGTACTGAAAAGTATCTTACAGAAGAAGGTATTTCAGGCATTTTTATACAAACAGATGCAAACTCTAAAATCATTGGTCAGCAACTTACTATTAGTGTCAAAACCGAAGGAGGAAAGGATATAACGAGCGATGCTGTTATTTATGTTAATGGAGAAATTTTAACCACACCTACATTTACAACCGATCAAATAGGAATTGTAAGCCTTAAGGCAGTTTACAGATCCTTGGAATCTCCCATGATTGAAATAGAATACCACGATGGCTCTCAAACAAACTTCAAAAAAAATGTATTGATAGAAGATTATACGGGTACTTGGTGTGGTTGGTGTCCAAGAGTATCTTATGCAATGAAACTCTTAGCTGAACAAACCGATGCAGCAGTTTTTGTCGCTATACACAGAGCACCCGTAGGATTACAAGATCCTTATGTTTATGAGGGAGCAGACGAGTTAGAACAACTTATTAATGAACCTGGATATCCTAAAGGCTTTATTAATAGACTCACCCAATGGAATTTTCCAGAGCCTGATAATTTAGGTCAAGTTATAGCATTTACCCAAGGCACAAACCCTAGGTTAGGTTTGAAAATGTCTTCTGTTTTGGATAATAATCAAGTTTCACTAGATGTAGAGTCGTATTTTTCGAATGATTTTGAAGATTTAAAATTAGTAGTATATATTTTAGAAAATGGCCTAGTATATCCACAAATAAACTATACGTCTTACTATAATGGTGAAAATCCAATCGAAAATTATATCCACGATTATACGCTTAGAGAAACCTTAACAGATATCATAGGTGATAATCTTCCAAATACTTCTACCAAGAGAGGTCTCGAATACAAAAAAAACTTCAGCTTTTCTTTACCTGTTAATATAGAAGATATTAATAAGGTAGATTTTGTTGCATTTTTAACCGATGCAGACGGAAATGTAATTAATGTTAGAAGAGCTGCTCTTGGAGTAACTCAAGATTACGAAATTTTAGATTAAGCATATTTCACTTTAGTGCTAAAGTATTTAACTTAATAGTATTGAAGATATTAAATAACAATAGAAAAATTATAGAATACAACATAATACCCTAGTTTCAGCGATTAGATATTTTAAAAGCCTCATTTTTTAAAAAAACATTAATTTTTATTAACTTAATATTAATGTTTTTTTATTTTTACAACTTAATATAAAAAAATATCTAATGAAAAAAATTACGTATTCACTATTTCTATTGTGTTTAGTTTTTGGGCTTAATGCACAAACTTATTTCTCTGATGATTTTTCAGATGGCGACATATCAGATTGGACAATTTATGATGCAGATGGAGATTCTTACAATTGGGGGCCTGGCGATTGGTCTTTTAATGGTAATTTACCAGAATTCTCAGCAAGTGTTGCTTCAAGATCATGGATAAGTGGTGTTGGAGGACTAACTCCAGATAATTATTTGGTGTCTCCTGCGATTGATTTAACAAATGCTTCGGCGGGAATTCAGCTAGAATATTTATATGGTACTCCTCAAAGTGCACCATTTCATGACGAAACGTACTCGGTTTACGTAACAACTTCAAATACCCTATCAGCTCTTCAAGCTGCCAGCCCTTTGCATACTGAAACTTTAGCTCTTCCTTCTTCAAGTTCTTCGAACGTGATAAACTTAGATGCTTTCATTGGACAAACAGTTTACGTTTCATTTAGACATTACAATACATTTGATGAGAACGTATTGGTAATTGATGATGTTGTTGTAAATATACCACTTTCATTAGATGCTGAATTAGAAAATGTAACATTAAACAGATATTCGTTAGTCTCTAATAATAATCAACTTTCTTTTGAAGTTAATAATAATGGTAGCACAACAATTACCTCTTTAGAAGTAAATTGGAACGATGGTACAACCGATCATATTCAAACGATACCTGTTTCTATTGCTCCTGGGCAAACTGTGACAGTTGATCACCCAACATTTGTAAACTATAGTACCGTAGAAGAAAAGGATATTACGGTTACAATTCTAAATGTAAATGGAACACCTGATGGAGATGCTAATAATAATAGTTTAGATACTAAATTTAACACCATGTCTCAAGCAGGTACAACAAGAGTTGTAATTGAGCAGCAAACAGGAACATGGTGCGGATGGTGCCCAAGAGTAAAGTTGGTATGGCTTACATGAAAAACACTTATCCAAATGATATTGTTTTACTTGCTGTCCATGCAGGAGATCCAATGGAATTAACTGAATATACAAATGGTGTAAATAGCATAATCGGCGGAAGTTATCCAGACGCAGCTATAAATAGAAAATTTAACGCAGATCCTGGTACCAACAGTTTAGAAGCCGCGTATAATTCTGAAATTAATGCTGTTGTGCCTGTTGAACTTAGTTCAACTGCAACCTTAAATGGTGTTTCTTTAACTATCGATGCAAGCGCTACATTTTTTACAAAATTCTCTAATGCCAATCTAAGATTAAGCGTGATTATCTCAGAGGATAATGTAACAGGTACTAGTTCAAACTATGCGCAGGCAAATTTCTATTCAGGAGGTGCGAATGGTGCAATGGGCGGCTATGAAAGTCTACCCAATCCTGTTCCAGCTTCTCAGATGGTTTATAATTATGTTGGTAGAGCATTGTTAGGCGGATTCAATGGTCAGGCCGGTTCTGTTCCAACTGTTATAAACAATGGTGATGTAGCTACTCATACGTTTACCTATACTATTCCACCAACCGTAGATCAGAATAATTTATTTGTTACAGTTCTTTTGCTTGATGGTATCGACGGTAGTGCTGTTACTGGTTTGCAAGAACCACTTAGTCAGGTGTTGAGTGTTGAAAATAGTAACATTATCCAAGGTGTATCTGTATATCCAAATCCAGCTGCTGATGTAATAAATATTAATATGCAACAGTCTTCTGGC
>JAUIFC010000007.1 GCA_030429455.1 Bacteroidia bacterium
AATATTTAATACCTTTAAAAAATTAAATAATAATTCGGATTCCTTAGGTATCGGTCTTTCGGTGGTCAAGAGAATTGTAAATATGTATCATGGCGATATATGGATTGACAGCGAAGTCGGAAAAGGAACAACATTTTATTTCACTCTAAAAAAATGAAAATTATGGAAAAACCAAATCTAAATTATGTAAAAGAAATGTCAGGAGGTGATGCCGAGTTTGAAAAAACAATTGTTGGTATTCTTAAAATGGAGTACCCTCAGGAGAAGGCAATTTATTACAAAAGTGTAGAAGAAAATGATTTAAAAAAAATTGCCGATATTGTACATAAACTTAAGCATAAAATTAGTATTTTAGGCCTTTTAAAAAGTTACGAACTCGCAATAGGATACGAGAAGAGTCTTCTTAGTGGAAGTATGGAAGGAAAAGAAGATTTTGAAGAAATCCTGCAAAACATGACCGATTATTTGGAAAACTTAGAAGTATAATTAATGAATTGCATAATCATAGATGACGAAATAACGGCAAGGGTAGTAATAGCTCAATTATGCAGAACTCATGACAATCTCCATGTAGTTGAAGAATTCCCTAATGCTATTCAAGCTCTTAAGTATCTCAACCAAAACGAAGTTGATCTTATATTTTTGGATATCCATATGCCAGACTTTACAGGGTTTGATTTGATTGAAACCCTTAAGAATCCACCAAAAGTTATTTTAACCACTTCGGATGCCAACTTTGCTATTCAAGCCTTTGAATACAAGTGTATAATAGACTATCTTGTTAAACCCATAACTGCTGAGCGTTTCGATAAAGCTGTGCAAAAAGCAGAAAGTCTAATAGTACAAGATATAGAACCAGTAGCACCATTAAGAAAAAGGGGTGAAACATCTGGAAAAGATTTGTATGTCAACATAGACAGAAGATTGATTAAGATCGATATGTCAAGTGTATATTTGGTTGAAGCCAAAGGCGATTACATACAAATTAAAACGGATAACAAAAATTATACCGTTCATTCTACACTCAAGAAAATCGAAGAAAAGCTTCCAGACCATACTTTCCTTAAAGTTCATCGGTCGTATATAATTAACATTAAGAAAATTATTGATATAGAGGATAATAGCGTATTGATTAAAAAGGATGTTATTCCAGTTAGTCGTTCTAACAGATCAGAATTAATGAAAAGGTTAAACCTATTGTGAGTCTTTAAACTTCGATTCAAAAACGATTTAATTAATAAGTTTTAAGGTATATCAAAATTTAGTTTAATAGAATCTTGTTTTTGTTATCACTTTAGCCTTGTAAAGACATTAAATATTTTTATGACATTAATTTAAAGTTATTAGAAAATTAACTAAATGTTTTTTTAGCATTTCATCCAATTTTTTTTTAATTTTTTCTTTAGTTTTAAACTGTATTATTGAATTGAAGTGTTATGTTACCATTCAACGACACTTAATTTTTAAAGAATGAAATTTTTTAGTGTAAGAGTCTATTAACAACTTTTTTTTTCATAAATTTATAATAAAAATAATTTACCATGAAAATAGCAATTGTTGGAAGCGGTTACGTAGGATTAGTAACTGGCGCTTGTTTTTCCGAAGTAGGTATTGATGTCGTTTGTGTCGATATTGACGAAAAGAAAATCGAAAATTTAAAAAACGGGATCATACCAATTTATGAGCCTGGATTAGAGGACATGATTAAAAGAAATATGTCCAAAAATAGATTAGATTTTTCAACAAGTCTTTCAGATGTTTTACCAGATTCAGACGCTGTATTTATTAGTGTGGGAACTCCACCAGATGAAGATGGAAGTGCAGATTTAAAGCATGTCATCGCTGTAGCAAGAGAATGTGGAAAACACATGGAGGATTACAAGCTTATCATTACAAAAAGTACAGTTCCAGTTGGTACCTCGATCAAAGTAAAAAATGCGGTACAAGAAGAATTGGATAAAAGAGGAGCAAATATCGAATTTGATGTAGCCTCTAATCCGGAATTCCTTAAAGAAGGAGCTGCCATAAATGATTTCTTAAAACCAGATCGAATCGTTGTGGGTACGGAAAGTGCAAAAGCTGAAAAATTGCTCAATAGATTGTACAAACCTTTTACCTTAAATGGACATCCTATTTTATTTATGGATATTGTCTCTGCAGAGATGACTAAGTATGCTGCCAATTCCATGCTAGCTACTAAGATTAGTTTTATAAATGATATTGCGAATTTGTGCGAAATTGTTGGTGCAAATGTAAATAACGTTCGAAGAGGTATAGGTTCGGACTCCAGAATTGGTCCGAAATTTATCTATCCTGGTATAGGTTATGGAGGATCTTGCTTCCCAAAAGATGTAAAGGCGCTTATTAAAACTGCCGATAATAGTGGTTACGAACTCAAAGTTTTAAAAGCTGTAGAAGATGTAAATGAACATCAAAAAAGTGTATTGTACGACAAAATACATCAACATTTTAATGGCGATTTAGAAGGTAAAACTATTGGAGTTTGGGGCCTTTCATTTAAACCTAAAACAGACGATATGCGTGAGGCACCTGCACTGCAAATTATCAATCGCTTATTAGATGCTGGAGCAATTGTCAAAGCTTACGATCCTGTAGCCATGGAAGAAGCAAAACACCATTTTGGTGAAAAAATAGCTTATTGCCCAGATCAATATGAAACATTGATAGACGCAGATTGTTTAGCAGTATTAACAGAATGGTCAGAATTTAGAATTCCTAACTTCAAAATAATGAAGCGTTTAATGACTGGAAATACCATATTTGACGGAAGAAATATTTTTGACAAAGAAGAAATGACAGATTTAGGATTTAACTATTACTGTATAGGAATAACACCACATCTCATTTAATATGGACTATAAACATCTAAATGTTTATTCGATAACAAATTTTAAAACATGAAAGATAATAAAAGAATACTAGTCACTGGAGGTGCTGGGTTTGTTGGCTCACATTTGTGTGAAAGACTATTAAACGATGGCCATGAGGTTATCTGCTTAGACAACCTTTTTACAGGACGTAAGCAGAATATAGTTCACTTACTTCCTCATCCATATTTTGAATTTATCCGACACGACATTATCAATCCAATTTTAGTTGAGGTAGACGAAATATATAACTTAGCTTGCCCTGCATCACCAATACATTACCAATACAATCCTATAAAAACCATCAAAACATCTGTTATGGGAGCGGTTAATATGTTGGGTATGGCAAAACGACTTAATGCAACAATTCTTCAAGCTTCCACGAGCGAAGTTTATGGAAATCCTTTGGTGCATCCTCAGCCAGAATCTTATTGGGGTAATGTCAATCCAATAGGTACACGTTCTTGTTACGACGAAGGTAAAAGAGCTGCGGAAACACTATTTAGAGATTACAATTACCAGAATAATGTAAATACCAAGATCATTAGAATATTTAATACTTATGGTCCAAGAATGCATCCCAATGACGGTCGAGTGGTTTCAAATTTCATTATCCAAGCGCTTCAAAATCATGACATTACTGTATATGGAGATGGAGGACAAACAAGAAGTTTTCAATATGTTGACGACCTGATTGAGGGAATGATAAGATTAATGAACACTCCGGAGTCGTTTAGAGGACCTGTCAATGTTGGAAACCCAGGGGAATTTAAGATCATAGAATTAGCAGAAAAAGTCATCGCAATGACAAATTCTAAATCAAAAATTATTTATAAGGATTTACCTTCTGACGACCCGATGATGAGAAAACCAGATATTTCTCTAGCAAAAGAAGCATTAGATTGGGAACCAAAAGTTATGTTGGATGAAGGTCTTGCCAAAACCATAAAGTATTTTCAAGAATTAATTAATGAATAAATTAAAGATATGAAGAAAAAGATATTGGTGATAGATGATGAATTGACTATGACAACCCTTCTGGAATTTTTTCTTTCAAAAAAGTACGATGTTATGGCCGTCAACTCTGCTGAGGAAGCAGAAGTTTGGCTTGAAAAGAATTTACCAGATTTGATAATAAGTGATATTCAAATGGGTGAAGTAGATGGGTTTGAATTGTTACAAAGGATAAGATTAAGAGGATATACAAAACATACCCCGATTATAATGTTATCAGGACGATCGGAGAGTAAGGAAGGTGTGAAGTCCTATAAATTAGGTGCTCAAGATTATTTGACCAAACCGTTTAATCCAGAAGAACTTGAAGAAGTTGTAAAAAAGAATTTGTACCCTATTCATTACACTAATAACTGGTAAATAATAATTTAAAATTATTAGAAACCTGATTCATATGAAAACACTTTATATAGGAAATCAAACTGACACTATAGAATCATTTCAACAAAACGAAAATGTTTCTGTAGTGTTTTCCGATAATGGTCTAGAAGCAATAAATATTCTTAACAATCAGCGTGATATAGATGCCATAGTTTGCGAATATAATCTTGCAGGTAATAATGGTATTTATTTGTACAAAAAATTAAATAACGAATTAGGGTTATCCGATATTCCATTTATTTTGCTTGTCGAAGAACATAACCCAAAACTGTATAAAGAGGCATTTGATAATGAAATCGATGATTATTTCGTTTTAGGGACAATTGATTCCGAACGAATTTTAATGAGGGTTAATCAACTCGTTAGAATATATAAGAGTACAATTACTGTAAAAACTGTTCCGGAACAAGAAAAAATTAGCTATAAGTTCCCGTTGTCTAAACGGCTTTTTGACATTTTTGTAGCTTCTGCTGTTTTATTAGTGCTATCTCCACTGTTGCTTATCGTCATTTTGGCTATTCGCCTAGAATCTAAAGGAAAAGTGTATTACATCGCAAAACGTGTTGGCAGAAAGCAATTTGACTTCTACAAATTAAGATCTATGAAGGTAGGAGCAGATAAACTATTGAAAGAACTTGCAAAAAAGAATAATCAATATAATGCGGTAAAGCCAAAAGTTGAAACAGAAAAAGAAATCAAACCCTGTCCTAAGTGTAATCAACTCACTCAAGGAGAGCAATGTACGTCTTTTAAGTATGATGGGCAGAATGTCATATGTGAGCATTTATATTTAATGAATAAAGAAATGAGCGCAAAAGAAAGCTCAAGTTTCATTAAAATTGTAGATGACCCACGAATAACCAAAGTTGGTAAATTTATTAGAAATACAAGTATAGACGAATTGCCACAATTAATTAACGTTTTAAAGGGAGATATGTCTCTTGTAGGAAATAGACCTCTTCCCGTTTATGAGGCTGAACTACTTACTGGCGATCAATTGTCTAAACGGTTTTTGGCTCCAGCTGGTATCACAGGTTTATGGCAGGTGGAATTGCGTGGAAAAGGAGGAGATATGTCCGAAGAAGAAAGAATGTCTTTGGATAATCACTATGCAGATCATTTCGTCGGCAATAAATACTCGCTTTGGTATGATATAAAAATCCTTCTAAGAACAGTTCCAGCATTATTTCAAAAAAGCACTGTTTAATTATTTTTTTAAAAATAATTGTCTATTCGTTCAGTTAAAGCATATAAGGTTAAAATACTTTATGGTATATACTTATATCATCTATATTTGATTTAAATTTACCAAATCATAGACGATTGTTTTTATGCCAATAATATTTATATTTTAATAATATCTTTAACATGTTTCAAATTGTATTCTCCTTTACACGAAAAACAATTTTTTGTCTCTTGATGTTATTGTTTTTTTCGTCGTTAGTTGCACAAGACAGTATAAGCAATGTAAATTCGGCAAATTCATTTAGACTTATACTACCAAAGCTAGATGTACTCGTAGAAGCTGCGTGGGCAAAACATGGTATGGTAAAATCAAGGCAGTCCGAAATAGATGCCAAACAAGCTAATCTAATATCCTTAAAAAGGCAATGGTCAAAAAACATAGGTTTTCAAGGCGATTATAGATATGGCAATGTTGTCAATTTTTCAGAAAATGTATCAGCTGCAAATACAATAAACCTTGCGAGCAATACCACTCAAGTCAATTTTGCAGTAGGCTTCTTTTTAAAATTTCCATTATTTGATTTTTATAGTCGTCAAGCCCAAATTAAGCAAGCTCAAGCTGAAATAGAACAATCAGAAAATGTTCTAGAGTTTCAAAAATTTGAAGTAAAAGAGCTTGTAATTAGGCAATACGAGGATTTGATATTAAGGCAAAATCTTTTAGAATTAAGAATTAAGAACATGGCTAATGCAGTAACAAGCAAGCAGATGGCAGAAATTGAGTACAGAAATGGCCTAATACCCATAAACGAGTATGTAAGAGTTATAGATATCACAGCAAGAATGGAAGCGGATTTCGAAACATCTAAATCCGATTTCCTTATCTCAAAAAAAGTATTAGAGAATCTAACAGGTTTAACATTTAATTAGATTGAATAGCAAATGACACTGATAGGTATAATTAAACTTATTCTAAAACACAAAGTGTTACTAATAGTTATACCAATTATTATGTGTTCTTTGGCAATTGTGCTTACCAAGAATCCAAAATTGGAGTACGAAACACAAGCCTCTGTATACACGGGCATCGCCTCTGGTTCTTCCATCGAAATGAACAAAAAGTTTGATAGAAATGCAATTTTTACAGCCTTTGACAACTTAATAAGCATAATAACTTCAAGAGAAACCATAGAGGAGGTTGGAGTACGATTACTAGCCCAGCATTTGTTGATGGATAATCCTGAAATGGAATATATCTCCTCTGAATATCTAAACGAATTGAAGGAATTTGCTCCAGATTCAATTTATGATTATGTTGTCAAATCAGATACAGAACAGAATCAAGATAGACCAGGATACATCCCGCCAGGTGTTTCAATTGAAGATTATGAAAAAACTGTTGCCAATCTAATTAAAGTTAAGAACAGTAGTAGTGATAATTTTGTTTATGAATTGCTTAACTATGAACATCCTGTATATTCGTTTAAAGCTCTTTCCGAAGTATCAGTTGCGCGCGTAAGTTCTAGTGATGTTGTGGAGTTAAAATTTAAAGCTGGAGACCCAGGTATTTGTAAACAAACTCTTCTATTATTAATCGATGTTTGTTCCAAGAAGTATAAGATTTTTAAGGAGAGTAGCTCAGATGTAGTTGTAAAGTATTTTGAAGGACAACTTGCAAATTCTGAACGAAAGCTAAAACAAGCAGAAAATGAACTTTTAAAATACAAACAAGAGAACAATATCATAAACTATTATGAGCAAAGTAAGGCTGTTGCTGTTGTTAGAGAAGATATGGAAGTTGCCTATAAAAATAAAATTGCAGCACTTGCCGGATCAAAAGCCTCTAAACGAAAGCTAAGAAAGGAGTTAGAAGTTAATGGCAAAATATTGGAATTAAACGACCAAGTTTTAAAAGATAAAGATATACTTGCAAATATTCGATACCAATTGGTGTTAGCAGAATCAAAGTCTGATGGCTCTGATGAAAGCATTGCAAATATCGATTCCCTTCAGAATAGCATTAATGAAATACAGTCCAAAATAGACGATAAGGTTAAAAAATTATATGCTGCCAGCAATTCTATAGACGGAATCCCTATGACTAAAATGATGCCGAATTGGATCACAAATATGGTGAATACCGAGAACCTAGAAGCCGAGGTGGATTTGATGACTAAGCATACCAACGAATTCCTAGATGAAGTAAAAAAATATGCGCCGTTTGGAGCAAATATCAAACGATTAGAACGGAAAATAAGAGTAATTGAAGAAGAATATTTGGAAATTTTATATGGGTTAAACACAGCAAAGATAAAACTTCAAGATACCCAGATTGCTGGAAATTTGGTTACGATAGATCCTCCGTTTTTTCCAATTAAGGCAATACCATCAAAACGCAAAATAGTTATTGTAGCAGCTGGATTTGTGAGTTTTGTACTTGTTTTAGGGATAATATTAGTGATGGAGTTTTTTGACAGTACCTTGAAAAATGAAAAAGTTGCGTCCGCAAAAATTAATTTACAGTCTTTAGGAATGCTCTCTAAGATTACCAAATATAATAATGTACTTAATTTTATTCAAACTCAAGATCGCTTGATGGATTTTGTAATGCAAAATTTTGTACGTTCTTATGATAATACTAAGGTTATAGATCACCCAAAAGTAATTATTGTATTTAGTACACAATCTGATGAAGGTAAGACTGTAATAGCCGGTAATCTCGCTAGAAAACTGAAGAGTTATGGTAAAAAGGTATTGTTTTTAAACCATAGTGATGTAGAAAAGCAAAAAGAGTTAGTTCATTCAAATAGTTGGTACTATCGGCTTTTAGGGTACCAAGACCCAAGAGTGGATTATTCCCACCCTTTTTTGGATGATATTAGAAATTATTTGGAGAGACATGAGTATTTAAAATACGAGGTAAATGATTTCTATACCCATGCAAGGTCCTATCAAGATTTGGCATTTAATCCTTATACTTTAATTTTTGAGGACTTAGATTTCGTTATTGTAGAATTGCCAAGTGTTCTTAAACAAAATTATCCAGCAGGACTACTTAGTAGCTCCGACCTTGCCGTGCTAGTTTGTAGATCAAATAGGGTTTGGTCAAAAGCAGATCAGAATATCATTGATAATATTAATGCTTTGGTTAAGACTGATATAAAATTTGTTTGCAATGGAGTGGAATTGGAAGAAACGGAGACAGTACTGGGAGAAATACCTAAGAAAAGATCAATCTTAAGGAAAAAAGTTAAAAGCTTTTTTAAGCTGCAATTCCTAACAAAAAAAACTATTTAAGGATTATGCTTATTGGACTCATAAAAAAGATTGTAAAAGAAGATAATTTTCTATCTCTAACCGGAAATGTAGTCATCGCGGTTTTCGGATTTGCTGGTTTCGCCTTATTAGCCAGAAGTCTGGCACCAAATGATTTTGCACAATGGGTATTATTTATTTCTGGTGGTTCTCTAGTCGAAATGGTTCGCCATGGCATAACTAGTAATGGTTTAGTAAGATTTTTGTCCGGTGCAACGGAGGGCGAAAGAGATCATTTAATAGGAGCAAATGTTGTGGTTAGTCTTGTAGCAACAGCGATTATATCACTCCTGCTCATTTTTGTTTATTCCTTTAATCAAGTAGTAATTGACGAAGCAGGATATGGTCTGTTTTTTAAATGGTATCCTATTGTGGCTTTTATTAATTTGCCTTTTAATAATGCATTGGTTATTCTTCAAGCAAAAATGGATTATGGCAAAATCTTATTAGTGAGGTCCATAAGCTCGGTCTTTTTCTTTGGGTTTTTAGTTTTCAATTTTTTCAGCCAGCGCTATTCCATAAATGAGATTGTTATTGCTTTTGTAATATTCAATGCAGCAACCTCGATTTATTGTATTATAAAAACATGGGATGGCATTATATTAATAAGAAAAGCTAATAAAAAGGCAATAAACACATTGCTTAATTTTGGTAAATACTCAACATTTACCCTTATTGGCACAAATTTGCTTAGAAATGCAGATGTTTTTATAATAAGTGTAAGTCCATTTGGAAGTGCAGCAGTGGCCTTATTTAGTATACCCTTAAAACTTACAGAATTACAACAAATTCCTTTGCGTAGTTTTGTAGCTACAGCATATCCTAAAATGTCCAAAGCAAGTATAGAAGGTAGAATAGACGATTTAAGAGATTTGTTCAATACTTACTCTGGAGTCTTGACTTATCTTTTCTTTTTTGTTTCAATTGGAACATTCTTGTTTGCCAAGCAGTTTGTTATTTTAGTTTCTGGCGATCAATATCTTGATGTAGAATTACACGGAATAGATGTAGTAATGATAGTTCAAATTTTTTCGATATACGGTTTGTTATTGCCGATAGATCGAATGACTGGAATAGGATTAGATAGTGTAAACAAACCTGGTATAAATGCTTTTAAGGTCATGATTATGTTGACCGCAAATGTCATCGGAGATTTGGTGGCAATCTACGTATTCGAATCCATAGAAATGGTGGCCGTGGCAACACTTGTGTTTACAACCACGGGTATATTTGTTGGTATGTATTACTTAGATAAATCATTTAAAATTTCGTTTATGGGTATTTTTAAAAGCGGCAATGAATTTTATCGAGAAATGTTACTTAAATTTTCCAAAAGGCAATAATTTCTTTTTTAGTAGTATGCATCAAAAGAGAGTCTTTGCTCGACATTTTTATTTCTAGCCAGTAGAGCCTTTCATATTTTTTTTGTTTTCAGTGTAGACCTCTGCTCTTTTGAATTTTTTTTATAATAATGCCAAGATTATTAATATTTTTTATTTTATTATTAAGTTCAATGTTTTCCTAACCTGTTTTTTTAGTATCTTTAATATATCAAATGTTTTATAAAAAAATTATAAAAGTCAATCAAGTTTGAGTTTTTTAGAAAAATATAAAAACCCTTTTGGTAGTACCACAGCATCAATGAAATTGTCTAGTCCAGTTTTTTTGATACTACTAGTTGGTTCAATATTGTTTGCAACTTTGATAATTGTAAGATCAGAGATAATGGGAATAGCACTTGTTCTGGGCTTGGTTTTTGTTTCGATTTTACTTTATAAATTATTTACTAATCCAAGATTAGGAATTATCTTACTTATAATCCAAGGCTTTGCGGTTATCGGCTTATCAAGATATATCCCTGCACCGCTAGGTTTAAGTCTAGATGGAGTTATGATGCTGTTGTATTTGGCATTGTTTTTTAAAGCTTTCTCTCAAAAAGTAGAATGGACCAAGGCAAAATCGCAACTCACCATTTTGACGACTATGTGGATGGGCTACATTGTTTTGCAAATAGCCAATCCAGAAGCTCGAAGTATAGCAGCTTGGTTTTATGCAATGAGAGGTTACGCATTATACCCATTTTTAACTGTTCCTTTAGCCTTCATACTCTTTAGTAAACCCAAAGACATAAAGACCTTTTTTATAGTTTGGGGTATTATGTCTGTTATTGGAACTTTAAAAGGAATAATGCAAAAGACCATGGGCGTAGATCCATTTGAACAAGCTTGGTTGGATGCCGGCTCATACAAAACCCATATTTTATTCGGTAAATTAAGGGTTTTTTCTTTCTATTCCGATGCTGGTCAATTTGGGGCTTCTCAAGGACATGCTGGTGTGGTGTTCGGAATACTAGCTCTTTTTAGAACGAAAGCAAGTCTACAGCTTAGAGCATTTTATCTGTTTGTATGTTTCATGGGATTATTCGGAATGCTGATTTCAGGAACTAGAGGCGCAATTTCTGTTCCTGGAATGGGAGGAATTATTTACTTGGTGTTAAGTAAAAATATAAAAATGTTGACGCTAGGAGCAATTATGGGTTTAGGCGTGTATATCTTCTTTGCACATACAACATTAATGCAGTCTAACCCTGAGGTTCGTAGAATGCGTACGGCTTTTGATCCTAATGATGCTTCTTTACAAGTGCGCCTTGCAAATCAGAGAAAGTTAAAATCGTATCTAGCATCACGTCCTCTAGGTGGTGGTGTAGGTGCAACAGGCAATTGGGGGCAACGCTTTACACCACACACCTTTTTAGCCAATACAGCTACTGACAGTTGGTATGTCGCCATATGGGCAGATACTGGTGTAGTAGGTTTATGGCTTCATTTATTTTCATTATTTTTTATGCTCATTACTGGAGGGTATAATGCAATGTTTAGGTTAACAAACCAAGACCATCGGATTATGATTACCGCAGTAACATGTGGATTTGCTGGTATCATGATGGCATCCTATGGAAATGGTGTATTGGGCCAAATGCCAACAGGAATACTTATGTACTTAACGATGGTATTTATGTTCGCATCTAAAAGATGGGAAGAGGAAGAACAAAATGAAAAATCAGCCGAACTCGTAAATATTTAATATAATTAAACATACATAATTATGAATTTTAGAAATATAACCAACTTAAACCAAACGATTCTCAAGGAAATTTATAAAATCCCTAGAGATTTTGATCTTATTGTAGGTGTACCAAGAAGTGGGATGTTACCTGCAAACTTGATGGCCTTGTACTTAAATTTGCCATATACAGATTTGCATTCTTTCATAAATGGTCACATTTATAAAGCAGGAGCACGTGGACAATATTTTGATATAAAACAATTTAAAAATGTTCTTGTTGTCGATGATAGCGTTGGCTCTGGTTCAGCGATGAAAAAGTGTAAAGATAGCTTAGCCGATTTGGAATCTAAATTTAATCTAAAATACTGTGCAATCTATATGATGCCAGGAAAACAAAGCACCGTTGATTATTATTTTGAAGTTGTTGGGATTCCTAGATATTTTCAATGGAATATTTTTAATCATAGTACATTGGACAAAGCTGGTTTTGATATAGATGGCGTTCTATGTGTGGACCCAACTCCCGAACAAAATGATGACGGACCAAAATACCGAGAATTTATTCTAAATGCAGCACCACTTTACCTACCAAAGGCAAAAGTTGGCAGTTTGGTCACATCAAGGTTAGAAAAATATAGAAAAGAAACTGAAACTTGGTTGGAAAAGCACGGTGTTAAATATGATAAACTTGTTATGTTGGATTTGCCAAACGCCAAAGCAAGACAAAAAGCGAACAATCATGGTGCACATAAGGCTAATGAATATAAGAAAAGTCACTACAATTTGTTTTTTGAAAGCGAACTGCATCAAGCTTTAGAGATAAACAGAATTACTCAGAAACCAGTTTTTTGTACTGCAAATTTTGAAATGATCTTCAATTCTCAATCTTTTGCCTACAATATTAAATCAGGAAAGTATTTTCCTTTCCTAAGAAAAGTAGCATTAAAAATTAGAGACAAATTGAAAAGTCTTAAAAAATAATCGGATGCTGTAAAGCCTAAATATTAATTTTAATTTAAAAGCTATGGAAGTCTTCAATCAAACAATCCAAATAGTAATTAGCATCATAGAGTATGTCCTCTTGGTATACTTTTTTTTGTCGGTAATGTATGTCTTTATTTTTTCGGCAGGTGGATATTTTTACAAAAAACGATCAAAGCTAAAAGATGCTAACCTTAATAGTATGGCTGTTTTTATTCCAGCGTACAAAGAAGATGCCGTAATAGTCGATGTCGCTAAAAACGCACTTAAACAGGACTATCCCGCTAGCGAATTCGATGTTGTGGTCATAGCAGATTCTATGAAGGATGAGACCATCTCTAAACTCAAAGAATTACCTATACAAGTTGTTGTCGTGAGCTTTGAGAATAGTACCAAAACAAAAGCGTTGAATAAGGCGATGAGCACGTTAAAAAGGGAATACGACATTGCACTAATCCTTGATGCGGATAACATCATGGAATATGAATTTTTAACAAAAATAAATGAATCCTTCCAAAAAGGCTATCAAATAGTTCAAGGACATAGAAAGGCAAAAAATTTAAATACATCTTTTGCAATTTTGGATGCAGCAAGTGAGGAGATTAACAATCATATCTATAGAAAAGGACATAGAGCCCTAGGTCTTTCTTCAGGATTGATAGGTTCAGGAATGGCGTTCGATTATAAGCTTTTTCAATCCACAATGGCCAACATAAAAGCAATTGGAGGATTTGATAAAGAGTTGGAATTTGAAATGGCCAAAAAACGAATTATTATCGAATACTTACAAGATGCTTATGTTGAGGATGAGAAGATTCAAAAATCATCAGATTTTTCTAAACAAAGAAAACGCTGGTTGTCTACACAGGTCGTTTACTTGAAGAAGTACTTTTGGATGGGTTGGGTTCAACTATTCAAATATGGAAATTTCAATTTTTTTGACAAGTTACTTCAAATGATAGTTCCACCAAGAGTTTTACTGCTTGGGCTAACAGCTATTTTTACCTTATTCTACGTTTTAAATGAGTATTGGTTTGGGTTAAGTACAACTGTACCAATGCTTTATTGGGCAGTCACTGCTATTTTCCTTTTTTTCGCGTTTGTCTTGGCATTGCCAAAATCGTTTTACAACCAGAAAACCTTGAAGGCATTAATATCCCTACCAGGAGCATTCTTCAGAATGTTTATGCTGTTGTTTAAGTTAAAGGGTGCGAACAAGAAGTTTATTCATACAACAAAAGATTATTCACAAAGCAAATAAAACAATAGCCATGAAAATAGGTATCGAAGGACAACGATTATTTAGGGTAAAAAAGCACGGCATGGATATGGTAGCTTTAGAACTGATTAATAATTTACAAGAAATAGATAAAGAAAATGAGTATGTTATTTTCGTAAAACCAGACGAAGATTCTTCTGCATTAAAAGAAACTGACAATTTTAAAATTGTTGAACTAAGCGGTGGTATTTATCCTGTTTGGGAACAATTCGCCTTGCCAAAAGCAGCCAAAGCGCATGGATGTGATATGCTTCACTGTACAAGTAATACAGCACCAATTTTTACCGATATGCCAATAGTAACTACATTGCATGATATCATTTACTTAGAAAAATCCTATCTCCAAATTCTTAAAAGTAGAGGAACCCTTTATCAAAATATTGGAAACGTTTATAGAAAAATGATTGTACCTAGTGTAATGCAAAGGAGCAAGATTGTAATTACAGTATCCAAGTATGAAAAAAATCGAATTGCCGAATTCTTTGCATTAAAAGATGATAAAAAATTATCTGCTGTTTATAATGGTGTTGGCAGTCATTTCGAGCCAATATCCGACTCATCAGTACTTAGTAAGGTAAAAGAAAAGTACAAATTGCCAGACAGATTCTTCTTCTTTTTAGGCAATACTGCTCCAAAGAAGAATACGAGGGGAACATTAAAAGCATATTCAGATTTTCTTAAAAATTCGAGTTCAGATTGTAAATTGGTTATGCTAGATTACGATATGGCTGAATTAAAGAAAATTCTTGAAGACATAGGAGATCCAGAATTAATTAATCACATCATTTTAACAGGATATGTAAAAAATACAGATTTGCCTGCCATTTATTCGTTATGCGAAATTTTCTTATACCCATCTTTACGCGAAAGTTTTGGTATTCCAATCTTGGAAGCCATGTCCTGTGGTGTTCCTGTCATCACGGCAAATACGTCTTCTATGCCAGAAGTGTCTGGAAATGCAGCCCATCTTGTGGACCCGTTTAAACCAGAAGAAATCACTCAAGGCATAGAAAAAATTCTTGAAAACAAGGACTATAAAGAGGAGTTGGTAGAAAAAGGCTTAGTCCAAGCAAAGAAGTTCTCATGGCATGCAATGGCAGAGCAAGTATTGGAATTGTACAAAGGCTTATATAAAGAACTTAAAAGTTAGGTCTTATGCTTAAAGATAAAAACATCATTTGTATATCATATACAACTTGGGAAGGCGAGTATACCAAATCAACAGTTCAATTATTGTCTTTGTTAGCTTTTCATAACAATGTTGTGTTTATTGAATACCCACGAACATATAAAGACTTAATAAATGGCATTCTTGGGAAAAATAATAGTCCTGTAAAACGAATGTTAGGTTTGGACAAAAGAGTAAAAACCATTACATCAGATTTGGGGTCGAAGGTCAAACATGTAGTCACGCCTCCTATGTTACCTACTGGATCGGTTAAAAATGAAAGTTTACTCAATCGGTTTTACAAGTGGAATACGAATACTTACAGGCGAATGGTAAGGAAAATTCAGAAAAGATATAAGCTTAAGGATTCCATTATTTTAACGGCATTCAACCCAGTGTATGGTTTGGCCATGATAGGGAAATTAGATGAACATACCAACATATACTATTGTTATGACGGAATGGATTTAAACCGAAACAATGCAAGAACGATCGAACTTGAAAAAGAGTTTTGCAAAAAAGTTGATGGGATAATTACAACCTCAGATTATCTCAATGATGATAAAAAGCAATACAATCAAAATTCTGTAGTTGTCAAAAATGGTGTTGACTACGATTTATTCGTTCCTCATGCTAAAAAAACCGTAAATACAGGAACTAAAAAAGTTGTAGGATATACCGGATCGCTAGATTACAGATTTGATATAGATCTTATAGAATATGCAGCACAACAATTGCCGGATTACAATTTTGAATTTACTGGAGGCATACTAAATCAAAAAGTTGTAGACCGACTTGCCAAATATGAAAATATTATTTTTCATCCCGCTGTTCATGCATCGGAAGTGCCAGCATTAGTAGCCAAGTTTGACGTGGGTATTATTCCTTATGTATTATCAGAAATTAATAAAAATATTTATCCTTTAAAAATAAATGAGTATTTAGCCATTGGTGTGCCAGTCGTGATGACAGAATTTGCTGTTTTGAAAGATTTTGAAAGTATTGCCAACGTTACTCAATCTAAAGAGGCATTTGTCGATCAAATTAGAAATCAAGTAGAAAATGATAATGAGGAATTGATTAAAGAGCGAATTGCATTTGCAAAATCAAATTCGTGGGATAGCCGGGCTGAATTATTCGGCAATTATATAAATGAGTTTTTTAATAACCGTGAGGCTTAAAAGCCTCTTTAAACAATAGCTGTCATGAAATTTTTAGAAGTTTTCTTTTGGGTCTTAATTGGAATTATTTTCTACACGTATTTGGGTTATGGAATTGTATTGTTTTTAATGGTTAAAGTTAAACGTATGTTTAAGAAAAAACCGATAATAACTGATGAAGAATTGCCTGAAGTTACATTGCTAATACCAGCGTACAACGAAAAAGATTATGTAAATAAAAAAAATGAAAATTCGCTGAATTTAAATTATCCAAAAGACAAATTGAAAATTGCTTGGGTGACAGACGGTTCAAATGATGGGACTAATAAACTGGTTGAGGCATATGAAGGAGTAGGTGTTTTTCACAAAGATGAGCGTAAAGGTAAAATTAATGCAATGAACCGCGTTATGCCATTTGTAGATACACCGATAGTTGTATTTAGCGATGCCAATACAAATTTAGGAGTGGATTCGATCATGCATATAGCAAACTGCTTTAAAGATCCAAAAGTAGGTTGTGTATCTGGAGAAAAACGAATTATTGATAAAGAAGCCGATGCAGCCGCTGGAGCAGGGGAAGGCTTGTATTGGAAATACGAATCAACTCTGAAAAAATGGGATGCGGAGCTTTATTCTGCTGTTGGAGCAGCAGGCGAACTCTTCGCTATACGAACAGAGTTGTACAATGAAGTAGAACCAGATACTCTTCTGGACGACTTTATCATCTCTTTACGTGTTGCCCAAAAAGGGTATACCATACAGTACAATCCAGAAGCATACGCCATAGAAACTGCTTCGGCAAATGTTGAAGAAGAATTGAAACGAAAAATACGAATTTCTGCTGGAGGCATTCAATCTGTCATAAGAATGAGAGCATTACTTAATATCTTTAAATATGGCATTTTATCTTTTCAGTATATCTCTCATCGTGTTTTAAGATGGACTTTAACACCTCTTTGCTTAATTATACTTATACCCGTAGCTACAATTCTTGCCATCAACGAAGGTATCTTAGGTTTTGGATTGTATTCAACAATTTTCTGGTTGCAGGTTTTGTTTTATGCTTCTGCACTTTTGGGCTGGTTATTGGAAAACAGATCGTTAAAAGTTAAAGTGCTCTTTGTGCCCTATTACTTTTTTATCATGAACTTGTCTGTTGTCCTTGGTTTTTTTAGATATATAAATAAAACCCAATCCGTAAACTGGGAAAGAGCAAAAAGAGCGGCATAATTACTCAAAGGAAGTATATGTTTATAAAATCAAAGGAATAAAGGACTACCGAGAGTATAGTCGGTTTTATTTATTTTGCACTACATCGATAGTTTATGCCAATTGGTCTAATAGAAATGATATAAGATAGAATAAATATTTAGTCTATTAATATATAGTATAAATTTGTTTACGTACATTAAGAGAGGTACTTTGATGGATTAATGGTCATAGACAGCTAATAATTAATCTGGCATCAATAGTTTTTGATTTTTACTTTTTGTAATCGTATAATAGAATTAAATACTATTGTACTTACATGTAGTCATTTTAACTAGATGTTTTTCCTCGAAGTATCTAATAAAAAGATATATTATGGATAATGGAATTATTGTTGTTTTAGACTCATTCGACTCTTCAAAGCTAAAAAAGGATTATATTTCTTCTTTAAAGGAAATGAAAGAAGTAAGGATTTGTTTTGTGTGTAATAGTAGTGAAGAAGAGCTTTTAGAATCACTTACAGATATTGCTTACACTTGTGAAAATGCAGATGTTGTTAATGCGAATAGAAAAAAGTTAAATACTTCTTCTGTTAGATATGGGGCAAGGTTTATGTATAAAAACTACAATCTTAAATATTTGGGCTTCATTGTTGGTAAAGTGGATTTTCAAGTATTAGAATTATTGAAAGATTATGCAATGTACAAACAACAAATTATTGAATTACAAGAAAAAATAAAGCGAAACAAGGGAATAAAGTTAACTTATTACCAAAGTCTTTTTTCAGTAGTGGAATACTTAGAAAACATAATGACTAATTCGTTAGAAGATAAGCTTAAAGTCGATTCTCCTTATAATTATAATTATAATTTATAACAACACAATTATCCAACTTCGTCGTTGCAAGTTGTTCATTGATATTCAATTAATTGTAAATGATGGATTATTAAAAAAAATATGTCTGTTTTAGCATAACTTTGTATTATACTTTATAACCCACTTAAATATTATCAAAATGAAAACCATAACTAGTTTTTTGACGCTTCTGTCTTTGTTGATATTAGTTTCATGTGTTGAAAATAATGTCGATGACCCCGTATCAAATGATCCTAACAATCCTGATAATGGCGATATAGTGCCTATCGACATCCCAGAAGGTTTTGATTACAAAACACATCAGGAAGTAAAAGTCACTATAAATGACGATGATAATGCTATCTACGAAGTGTTTGTTACCTCAGACGACCCTATTTTTCAAGGGACACAAACATTTTTAAATCAAGTTGACGAAACGATAACAGAAGATGTATATAGAGATGATGTTATCGATAAACAAGTTTTTAAAGGTATAATAAATAATGGTACACTTGAGCAAACAGTCACGATTCCAACCTACTGTACAAAATTATATATTAAAAGAAACAATAATCTTCAAACAAGAGGTGAACTTGTAGATATTGTTAACAATGAAGTAAATTATACTTATCAAGAGTCAGAACAAAGAGGTTTTCAAATAGAAAAGAAAAACGGCGTTATTGATTATCTCTTCTGCGTAAATGGTAATGGAGATTTGTTTCAAGTGGATCCAACAGATGGTTCCTATACTTATCTGTCACAAATGCCAATGGGCAGTTATACAGCAGCCATAGACCAACAAAACTTAGTCTCCTATTCTATAGGAAGATCTAGCCCACACCCATTGATGAAATATGATATTCAAACAGGTGTCTGGACAACAGTGGCCAATATGGGTTTTGGTGGTCCTAGGTTAGATTATAATATCCAAGATAATCTCCTCTATTTTAGTAATCAAGACTACATAAGAACGATAGATCCAAATACAGGCCAGGTGTTAAACCAATGGGCTGTGAATGGCTTACACAATAAAAGTGGAGGAGACTTAAAATTTGATGAGACAAATGGAACATTGTATTTAGCCTCGTTTTCAGGCTTGTATAGATGTGATTTTAACGGCACAAGTTATGATGCAACAAGGATAAGCGCAGACAATTTACCCTATACGCCAACGTCTATGACTATAGATTCCAACGGCGATCTCTGGCTGGCCGATAATAATGGTGATGGAAACCTTATAATAATGGATACAGTTACTGGAGGTTGGCAGTATGTATGGGGTGCAAACGCTAACAACGGAACTAATTTTGGTAGAAAAATCAATGATTTAACAACACTTAGAATTTTTCCAGATACTCCAGACACCACAGACACAGATGGAGATGGCATCGTAGATTCTGAGGATGCTTTTCCAGATGAAGCCGATAAAGCTTTCGAGATATTTACACCTAGCAAATTTGGTACTGGAACCATAGCTTTCGAGGATTTGTGGCCTTCTTATGGCGATTATGATTTTAATGATATGGCTTTAAATTATCAAGCTATAGCAATTTTAAATTCTAATAATTTGGCCGTTCAGCTAGATATAATCTGTAGAGTAAAAGCAAATGGCGCTGGATTTACCAATGGAGTAGGCATCGAAATCGAAGGATTAAATACCAACCAAGTGCAAAGTGTTTCAGGGCCAGTTTATTCAGAAAATTACATTAGTCTAAATCCAAATGGAACTGAGGCGAATCAGAGCAATGCAGTTATTATTTTAACGGATAATGCAGATAATTTGACAGACGAAACGACAATTTCCATAGTTTTCACTCAGCCAATTGCGACAGATGTGCTAGGTACTGCGCCTTTTAACCCATTTATCATTGCTAATATGATAAGAGATAAAGAAATTCACTTGCCATACAGAAATCCAACAGATTTAGGAAATACTTCAGGTAACTTCTCTGGCATTAATAGAGATCCAAACGGCAACTATATCTCCGATATTGGATATCCTTGGGGAATTAGTATTATCCACGATTTTAAAGTGCCAAAAGAAAAAGTAAAAGTATTCGACGCTTACAATAACTTTACGAATTGGGCAACTTCAGGTGGACTACAATTTACAGATTGGTATAAAGACAATCCTGGTAATAGAAATTCAAACTTGTTAATCGACTAGGTTTTTAATTTTATAGATATATCAAAGAGAGGAAATAACGATTTACAAATCAGTTATTTCCTCTCTAAAGTTTTAGGGTATATGGTTGAAAACTTTTTTTGCAATGCCTAAACAAGAACTAATTCGTTAAAATTTATACCACAAGTTCGCATTCAAAACAGTTTTGAAAATGTGCTTTGAGTTTCGATTTTACCTCGTTTATGTCAACAGTCTTCTGACCTAATTCAACATTAAGTGATGTAACGGCTTTGTCGCGAATCCCGCATGGAATAATATTATCAAAATAGCCTAAATCGGCATTTATATTAAAGGCGAAACCATGCATGGTTACCCATCTTGATGCTCTAACGCCCATGGCACAGATTTTTCGTGCAAAAGGTGTGCCTACATCTAACCAAACTCCAGTTTCTCCTTTACTGCGTTCAGCTTTTAAGCCATAGTCTTTAAGGGTTAAGATAATAACTTCTTCCAAAGTTCGAAGGTAACGATGGATATCTGTAAAAAAATTGTCCAAATCTAGAATGGGATAGCCTACTATTTGACCTGGCCCATGATAGGTAATATCTCCACCTCTGTTTATTTTATAATAAGATGCATTCTTGGCTTTCAACTGAGCTTCATTAAGCAGTAAGTTATCAATATCCCCACTTTTGCCTAAAGTATATACATGAGGATGTTCTACAAATAGTAAAAAATTAGGGGTATGAAGGTTTAAATTTTGTCTTCTGTTTTTTATTTTAAGAGCTAATATGTGATCAAAAAGTTGTTCCTGATAATCCCAACAATCTTTATAATCTTTAAGGCCTAAATCCTTAAAATTTACTTTTTTATTCATCCTACAAATTTATGAAAATAAAAGAACCTTGATATTTTAATAATTTCAAAATATAACTAGTAGAAAATTGTTTCTTTGTAAAAAAAAAGCAGTTGAAGACCTTAAGACAATTCTTTTCACTTATTTTTTTATGCCTAATAATTTACAGTTGTGCGCAAATTGGTAGTATTGGTGGTGGTCCAAAAGATGAGCTTCCTCCTGAATTTGTGAGTTCAAGACCTGAAAATTTTTCCATCAATTTTGATAAAGACGAAATCAGAATTTTATTTAATGAGTACGTTAAATTGAAGAACCCGCAGCAACAAATAATTTTTTCTCCGCCTATAACCCCAAAGCCGATCATATCTCCAATGGGCTTGGCATCAAAGGAAGTAAAGATAGAACTTGAAAGTGACTCTTTGAAAGCAAACACGACATACACCATAAATTTTGGACAAAGTATAGAAGATAATAATGAAGGTAACCCTTTGCCATTTTTTAAATATGTATTTTCAACAGGAACATATTTGGATTCGTTAAAACTTGAAGGAACTGTAAATGACGTGTTTTATAGAGAGAATCCTGAATTAGTAAGTGTTATGCTTTATGAAAAAGATAGTCTTTATTCGGATTCGGTAGTTTACAAAAAAGCACCTACTTACATTGCCTACGCTAAGGATTCGACCAATACATTTACACTTGAAAATATGCGAGCAGGGACTTATAGGCTTATTGCTTTGGAAGACAAGAATAACAATTACAAGTTTGATCAAGGACGAGAAAAAATAGGATTTGCAGATAGTCTAGTCGAACTACCAACAACTCAAACGTATGATATTAATTTGTTTGAGACCACAAGAGACTTTAAACCAAAACGACCCAAGCAAATTACCAATAATCAGTTAATATTTGGTTATGAAGGTGTTTTAGATAGTACAGATTTTCAAATTACACTTTTATCTAAGGCTCCTGATACATTGGAAACATCGATAACTAAAAGCAGAAAAACAGATACCTTGAATTACTACTTTAAACCGTATTTTGAAAATGATAGCCTTCTGTTTTTATTTTCGTATAAAGATGTTAAGGATACCTTGACAGTTAAAACCAGAGAGCTTCCAAAAGATTCCTTAGTTGTTGAAGTTTATCCTAAAAGCAAAATTGAATTTAACCAATCGGTTTATATTAGGCCTAATCTTCCGATTATAAGTTTTGATGAAAAGAAAATTGAATTGATGGATGCAGATTCAACTGAAATTCCGTTTCAGACGAAGCTTGACAGTTTTAACAATCAGATTGAAATAACTTTTGAAAAGAAAGATAAAACAAGGTACGATTTTACGTTTTATCCCAATACTTTGACCGATTTTTTTGGAAATACAAACGATACCATCTCGGCAAAGTTTAATACCAAACAAGCATCCGATTACAGCACTTTAGATTTGACAATTAACAATTTAGATCGTTATCCTGCCATTGTTCAGTTAATTGACGATAAAGATAAGGTTGACAAAACCATAATCCTTACCGATGCAAACAAACACTTTTTTGATTACATCAATCCTGGTGAATACCATGTTAAAGTGATTTATGATGATAATAACAATGGCAAATGGGACGCTGGAGATTATCTAAAACATATTCAGCCTGAAGAGGTTAAATTTGTTAAAATTGACGAGCCTTTGCGCGCCAATTGGGATGTAATCAAAACAATTAGTTTACCGTAAAGCTATCCCTGTCGTCCAAAAAACCTAGTTTTTCTCTTATAGAATTGAGTTTGTCAAAAGACAATCGTTGAGTTTCAACAAATGCTTTGTCGTAATCAAATGTCGAAATATGTTCGCCTAAAACATCATAGATGGCGGAATGGCCTACATAAGGATAATTATTACCATCTGTACCAACTCGATTGACACCAATGCAATAACACATGTTTTCGATAGCTCTTGCTTGTAGAAGGGTGTCCCAGGCTTTTATTCGACGTTCCGGCCAGTTGGCCACATAAATTAAAAGGTCATAATCATCTTGGTATCTAGCCCATACAGGGAATCTTAAGTCATAGCAAATTAATGGACATATTTTCCAACCTTTATAGTCAACAATGAGGCGTTCACGTCCTGCAGTGTAATTTTCATGCTCTCCTGCCAAAGTGAACAAATGTTTTTTATCGTAAGTGTGATAACTGCCGTCTGGTTTTACAAAAAATAATCTGTTGTAAAATTGTTCGTTTTCTTTTATGATAATACTACCTATAATAGCGCCAGATTTATGTTCAGCTGTCTTTTTTAACCAATCTAATGTCCTGCCTTCGGGTTTTTCAAAGAGACTTTTAGGATTCATGCTAAACCCTGTTGTAAACATTTCTGGTAATACAATGATATCAGTTTCATTTTCAATAGATTGGATGAGCGTTTCAATCTTATTTAGATTTGCGCTTGGATTTTCCCAGACTAAATCGGTTTGAATAATCGTTACAGAAAGATCACTTGATGCCATAGGTAATTATTTTTTTACTAAACCTGCTCTTTTTAACAGGGCTTCTGGGTTCGGTTCTTTTCCTCTAAATCTTTTGTAAAGCGTCATAGGATCTTCGGAGCCACCTTTGGAGAGGACATGTGTTTTGAAAGCTTGGGCAACCTCTTTGTTAAAAATTCCATGTTCTTTAAAAGCTTCAAAAGCATCTGCGTCAAGAACTTCTGCCCATTTATAGGAATAGTAGCCTGATGAATAACCACCTTGAAAAATATGAGAAAATGCTGTACTCATGCAGTTTTCTTCTACATCTTCCATTAATGCAGTTTTTTGAAAAGCTTCTTTCTCAAAGGATTTAATACTTTTTATGTTTTCTAGTTGAGCGGTATGCCAAGCCATATCTAGAAATCCAAAACTTAATTGTCTTAAGGTTTGCATGCCTTCATTGAAATTGGCTGCGACTTTGATTTGTTCAATATAATCTTGAGGTATCGATTCTCCTGTTTGATAGTGTTTTGCAAAACCATCTAAGGCTTCTTTTTCAAAGCACCAATTTTCTAGTATTTGGCTTGGTAATTCCACAAAATCCCAATAGACTGAAGTGCCTGAGAGCGAACGATAGGTCGTGTCTGCTAAAATTCCATGAAGCGCATGACCAAACTCGTGAAAGAGCGTTGTAACCTCATTGAAGGTTAATAAGGCCGGTGCATCTTTACCGGGTTTGGAAAAATTGCAAACTATAGATATTTGTGGTCTTTCATTAGAATCTTTGGTTTTAAATTGACTTTTGTAACTGGTCATCCATGCACCACCTCGTTTGCCTTCTCGAGGATGAAAATCTGCATAAAATGTAGCTTGGAAATTGCCCTGTTCATCAAAAATCTCGTAGGTCATGACATCCTCATGATACACGTCTATTTGGTTATTTTCTTTGAATGTTAAACCAAATAAGCGGTGAGCTACTTCAAAAACGCCTTCAATAACTTGGTTTAGAGGAAAATAAGGCTTTAAAATATTGTCATCAAGATTAAACTTCTTTTGTTTTAGTTTTTCAGTGTAATAAGCCAAATCCCATTTTTGAAGATCTTCCAAGCCATCGGTATCTTTTGCAAAAGCCTTGAGCTCTTCTAACTCTTTTTCAGCAAAAGGTTTCGCTTTCTCCAATAATTCTTCCAGAAACTTGATGACATTTTTAGGATGTTTTGCCATTCGTTCTTCAAGTGTGTAATGCGAATGTGTTTGATATCCCAATAGTTTAGCTCGTTTATCTCTAAGGCTTACAATAGATTTAATGATGTCCTCGTTGTTATTTTCGTTTTTTTGAAATCCTCTTTTGCCAAAGGCTAAAGCCAATTCTTTCCTCAAATTTCTGTTCTGGCAAAACTTCATAAATGGGATATAGCTTGGATATTGAAGCGTGAATATGAACCCTTTTTTGTCATTGTGTTTGGCAAGCATTGCCGCTTCTTCCAGTTGTTGTTCAGGTATTCCGCTTAAGTCGCTTTTATCTTCGACATGCAGTTGATAGGCATTTGTTTCGGCAAGAACGTGTTGTCCAAATTTTAATGAAAGCGTAGATAATTCGCTATCAATTTCTCTAAGAGATTTCTGTTCTTCATCCGTTAGAAGAGCTCCGTTTCGTACAAAACTTTTATAATGCTTGTCTATAAGAGAGAGTTGCTCAGGTGAATATGCAAAAGAGCCAGGATTGAGCGAAAAGCTTTTCGGATCCAAACCAAATGTAGCAGGATTGAGCGATAGAAGTAATGGATCTAAGCTAAGATTTTGTGGGTTTAGTCCAATGACTGCGGGGTTGAGGCTAAAATTTGAAGGATTTAAACTTATCAGGTTTGGATCGAGACCAAAGGCTGAAGGGTCTAAACCAAATTGCTCTGGTTTAAAGCTAAGTTTTTCTTTTAAATCGTAGACCTTTTTTACATTTTCAAAAAGAGCTTTGTTGGTCATGATGTCATTTTGAAAGTTGCTTAACAATGGTGAAACTTCTTGTGCAAGGCTTTGGATGTCTTCGTTGGTCTCTGCAGAATTAAGATTAAATAGTATTTGTGTAATACGCTCCAATTGATAGCCCGCTTGTTCCAAAGCTTCTATCGTGTTACTAAAGTTTGGACTGTCTTCTTTTGTGATACTGTCAATTTCAGCTTTAGCTAAATTTATGGCTTGATGGATGGCTGGTTTAAAATGCTCAACTTTAATCAATGAAAATTGAGGTAGATCAAATTTCTGCAAAAGTGGATTAGTATTACTCATAATTCTATTTGTATTCTTTTATTTCTTTTGTGGCTTGGATGACATCATATTCTTCCCAAATCAAAGGGTCGTATCGATCTATTTTTTCTAAAAATATGTAATCTTCTACACTAAAACCAAACTCTTTATCTGGATTTATTTCAGAAGTATCCAGGACTACATATTCCTCTTCAGATAAGGAATTGCTTTCAACCAATAACGATAATTTGAATTTAATGCGTTCATCTCTATTGTCATTATTTTCTTTAAAAACAAAACTTCTAGAAAAATATATATAATTGTAAGCACTGGATTTGTAGATATAAGGATAATACTTTCCTTCTTCATTTTTTCTAAACAGATATTGAAATTTAGTGTTATCCACTCTAAATTTGAAACCTAATAAAAATTTCAGGTTTATGCCTGCTTCTTTTTCGCCATCTAGGAGTTCGTAATCCAACTTTAATAGCCCAAAGTCTTCTGCATTTACATAGGCGATTCCAGAATATTTTGCAGAGCCTTTTAAAGGTTTAAAACTGATGACATAAACAATTTCTCCATTAAAGAAACTTGTGTTTTCCAGTGTAAACTCATATTTCTTGCTGTTTTCAAAAAAATGTAAACCTGCCAGGTCTTGAGATTTGCCAATGATTGACGCGTACGAATAGGTGTAAAATCTGTTTTTTAGCGTATCTTTTTTCTCATCATCTTTTTCGTCTGTGATAAAATCTTTTGTACTCAGTGAATCTTGTAAAGGGATAATTCCTGTTCGCACTTTGAATGATGTTTTTGTGTCTAAAACATCGAAGAGTTCTTTAAAAACATCATTTTGAATTTTTTCCATGGAAGTATCTTCTTCTTCATTGATAAGAAGTGTAGATTTTATCCTATCGATACCAACAGAATCTTTAAGGTAATAAGCGTTATACAATTCGTCCCTAAAACTCGAGGAATTTTTGCCTTGAATTCTTGTAAAATAGTCTTCAACTTTTTGATTGAATTGTTTTCGTTTGGATTTGGTCATAAACGACGACCTGTCAAGTTCGATTGAAGTTTTTTCAGGTCTGTAGGTTTCTTTTCGTCTTGAGAATATTTTTAACTTACTAGTATTGATAGTATGATTGGACTCTAAATTTTCTTTTAGTTTTTCAATTATCTGCTTTGCAGACAAATTGTCGTTAGAGACGACCACTTCATCAAGCATTTCTTGTTGAACGTTTAAGAAAATAGTGTCTGTTTTTTGAGCAGTTTCTACTGTAATGGATTGTTCTTGATACCCTAAGCTAGCAATGTAGATGGAATCTGAACGTTTCAAATTCGTAATATTGAGTTTAAAAATACCTTCTTGGTTTGTAATAGCGCCTTTGTTCGTATCCGTATAAATACTGGCAAAAACTACTGGCAGATTATTTTCTTTATCGTAAACTACTTTTTCTATATATTGGCTATGAGCAATATAGCTTATAAATAAAAAAAATATAATATTTCCTTTTAGCATTTATTTTTGACCTTTAGTGAAAGACAAATTTAATTTATAAAGTTAGAGCAAAACGTATATTAATCTAAAGTTAATAAAATTATAATCGAACTTTGCGGTTTCTCTTAAAATAGTCTATATTTGGCAAACTTAATTCAATAAAACATGAAATATTTATACATTTTATTATTCTTTGTGTTTTCGACCATTGGTGTTTCTGCACAAAGTTTTGCTGAAGAATTAAATGACTCCGCAAAGGTTTTAGCAGAAATGATAAGTACCGAGTTAAATATTGATGATACTCAACAGCTTTATTTGCAAAGAGCTATTTATTCAACAAAATTGTCTGAAAAAAGAGCTAACGATCAGTTTTCGAGCAATCCTGAAATGTTAGAATCTTCTACTATAAAAATACAAGAGGCATTTGATAAAATGCTTGAGCTTAAATTTGATGCAAATCAGATAACAGCTATTAAAGGTCTTATATCTGCGGAGGCGGAGTAAGTTAGGTTAGTTTTTCATAATAAGGACTTACCCCATTCGGGGTAAGTTTTTTTTATGTGGTATAGGCATTAATAATCTCTTGTGCAGAGTTGTAATAATGTCCACCAAACAAATTGACATGTACAAGAATGTAGTACAACTGCCAAAGCTTTATCCTCTCTTTCCAACCCGATTTTAAGGGGAATATTTCGTTATAAATGGCGATGATATCATGTGGAAAACCACCAAATAATTGCATCATGGCAATGTCCATTTCCCTTGGTGCATAGGCAATTGCGGGGTCTATAAGACACACTCTATTTTCGGAAGTTGTGAGATAATTGCCTGCCCATAAATCGCCATGAATTAAGGATGGTTTTTCATTGGGCACAATATCTTTTACTACACTGTACAGCTTATTAATAGTTTTAAATCGATAGCCTTTTGCTTCTGCCAGTTTTATTTGTGGCTCTAATCTAAGATGGATATAAAAAGAACTTGCATCTGGATATGTTTGGGTGTTTTTTTGAGGTAAACTTCCGATGTAGTTATCAAAGTTTAAACCAAATTTTGGAGCGCTATGTTTATGAAGTTTTGCTAAAGAAATAGCAAATTCGTTTGAAAAATGTTTAAGACTTACAGGCTCTATAAATTCCAATATCAAATATTTAAAGGCTTTGTATTCGCCTTGTGCAATGACCTCAGGAATTATAAAACTATCAGATTTTGATAGTATCTCTAAAGATTTTGCTTCGATCAAAAACATGTCTGGATAAGGATGAAGCGAATTTAGCTTTAGCACATAAGTGGAATTGTAAGAAACAATTTTGTACACCTCATTGATGTCTCCTCCTGCCAAACGCTCTGCATTTTGAACCGGAATTTCATGTAAGTTGCATATTGTTCTTAATATTTCTATCACTTTTCTTGTTTTCTTCTATAGGTTTCGAATGTGTATTTGTATCTATGTTTTTCGTCTGTCTCGTGTGCTTCTTGGAAACAGATTTCCCATTCATCTAAATTAATTTCTGGAAAAAAAGTATCCGCATCAAAGGTGCCATAAACTCGGGTTAATTCGATTTCGTCGATGTATGGCATAAATTGTTTATAGATTTCACCGCCACCAATAACATAGGCTTTTTCTTGTTCTTTTACGATCTTGATCGCTTCTTGAATACTTGAAACCACGATACAATTTTTAGCTGTGTAGTCTTTCTGATTAGTGATTATAATATGAACTCTATTAGGCAAAAGCTTCGGAAAAGACTCGAAAGTCTTTCTACCCATGATAATATGGTGATGACTGGTAAGTGTTTTGAACCTTTTGAAATCTATTGGTAAATGCCATAAGAGGTCATTGTCTTTTCCAAGTTCATTTCGCATTCCTGCGGCGGCTATCGAGATAAGTTTCAATTGTATTTAGTTTAATTTTTATTCTTCAGTTTTCCGTGGAAATATTTCACCTTTAGAATATACGAATAAGTTTCTTCTTTTGACGGATTCTTCTATTGGTATTTTTAAATAAATCTTTTTGATCTATGTCTATATTATCAAAAGGCATGTATTAATTTTATAATTCAAAATTAAGTTAAAACATATGAATATAAAATCATATTTCCCAATAACTGCAAATACCACTTATCTTGACACTGCGGCATTTGGTTTAATTTCAAAAAATGTTTACGAGTCTAAATTAAACGACACCCATGCTCAATATAATGAAACATTTAGCTATTTGCAAGATGAAATCAAAATTTTAAAAGACACGAAGTTATTAGTTTCCAAAATATTCAATGTTCATTTAAACAATATTGCCATTGCACCGAACTTCTCTTTGGCATTCAACATTATTCTAGATGGCCTAGACAATAAGTTAAGTGTTTTAATGCTTGAAAATGATTATCCATCCATTGTTTTACCGATTAAGAACAGAAAATTCAATCATCACCTTCTACCTATTTCCGCAGATATTGAAGATCGAATTTACGATTATGTAAAGAATAATCGTCCAGGTATTTTTGTTTTGAGCATTACTCAGTTTTTAAATGGTCTTCATATTAAGCCTTCTTTTTTAGCAAAACTTAAGTCAGATTTTCCACAACTCTTAATTCTAGCCGATGCCACGCAATATTTAGGAGTTGAAGATTTTGACTTCAAAAAATCCAAAATAGACCTAATGATTTCAAGTTGCTACAAATGGTTAAATGCCGGTTTTGGAAGTGCGCTCGTTTTTGCTTCCGACCAACTCAAGGACCAATTGAAATCTAAGTTTGTTGGCACAAACAGTTTAATTGACAAAACAAAAATGGATTTAAAACCTATGGGATTTCTGGAGCCTGGACATTACGAGATAAACAGCATAAAGTCCTTGCAAACAGCACTTAATCTGCATTATAATTTGATAGGAATCGATTATATCGCCAAACACCTTGATGAGCTTAGTACCACAGCATTCGAGATTTTTCAATCTGAAAAACTTCTAGACAATGTCGTAAAACATCGAAATAGTCATTCCAGTATTTTTAATTTAAATATCAATCAAGATGACCTGAAAAACTTTAATGACGAAAAAATATACTTATCCATAAGAGGAAACGGAATAAGATTGAGCCTTCATTATTACAATACTCAAGAAGATTTGGAACATTTTATGAATGTTTTTAAGAGCATTTGACCTGATTTGTTGAATTTTCACCATATTTTTTTTAGAAAAAAACTATTAAATTGAAATCAGACAACGTTTTCGTATTACAATATTTCAAAAATTTTTAAAATTAATAAGATATAATCATAAAAATGAATTCACTTTTTGTAACTAATTGAATGTTAGTGGATTTATTTTAATTTTGTAAAAAAATTTTATTATGGCAATTAAAAAACAATTTTTAAAATCAAAGCCAGTTTGTAAAGTCACATTTACTGTTGAAGCAACAGATGCAGAGAACGTTTTTGTATGTGGAGATTTTAATAACTGGGACGAGAGCAAGCACGAATTAAAAAAGCTTAAAAACGGAAACTTTAAAGGTACTATCGATTTAGATAAAGATAATACTTATGAATTTAAGTACCTAGTAGACGGTAATTGGATTAACGAAGAGCAGGCAGATAGCTTTAAGTGGAATGAGTTTGCTGCGGCAGAAAATAGTGTATTAGAAGTATAACTGACCTAATTACTTTTATTTTACAACCTGCCTCACTTTTTTAGTGAGGTTTTTTTTTGGCTTATTTTAAAATTTGAATTTTCCTTAAAACCTCAGATAGTCATGCCATTGGAGGTGATTTTTTTTATGATAACAGCCAAAGTTTTTATCTAAAAATAAATACCTAAGTATTCTTTTCATAAGTAACAGCGTGAAAATTTAATTTTTTCAATTGAAGTCAAAACAGCTAAAAGAAATTTTAATCAAAATAAATTCTTTATAAAGGTGTTTTCAATAGTTAACAATCCTGTAATTTTGATGTTTTAATTCAATTCTTATGAATCTTTCTTCGGTTAAGCTTATTGTTTTTGATATGGACGGCACACTGCTTAATGACCAACATAAAGCCAGTGAGCGATTTTTTAAACAATATAAGTTGTTAAAAGACAAAGGAATACACTTTGCCGCAGCAAGTGGAAGGCAACACCAAAGCATTAGACATGCTCTAGAGCCAATAAAAGACGAAATAAATATTATTGGAGAGAATGGCGGAGTATTACAATATAATAAACAAACCTCTACCATGTTAAAACTTGATGATCAAATTATCAAGCAATCCTTGGATATCATACGACGCCTAGAAGACGCTTACATCGTACTATGTGGAAGAAAATCTGCATATGTTGAACACTCAAAGCCAGAGTTTTTAAGCACCATTAGGAACTATTACCAGGAAGTGAAGCAAGTAGAAGATTTAAAAACCATAGCAGATGACGATATTCTGAAAATAGCGGTTTATCATTTTGTGTCCTCAGAGCAATATGTCTTACCTTATGTTCAAGAACTGCAAGGTTTGGTTAAATATATTGTATCTGCTCAGAATTGGTTAGATATCTCTCCAATGGCCTCAAATAAAGGATATGCGTTGAAAATTCTTCAAAACAAACTAGGAATCTCACAAGAGGAAACCATGGTTTTTGGCGATTACAACAACGATTTGGAAATGCTACAACTTGGAGATCATAGCTTTGCCATGCAAAATGCTCATCCAGAGGTGAAAAAAATAGCCAAATACACCACAAAATCAAATAATGAAGAAGGTGTAGAACATGTGTTAGACATGCTGATAGCCACACTATAGCATTGCTTTTTTGTTTTAAAATGATTTTTACTAAAAAATATGGAGACCTAAAGCAGGCAATTTTAAAGCCCACAAGCGTAAAAAGAATAGATTTAGTTTACCCTGACGAAGATCTAAGTACAATAGATTTTTCGCAGTTTAAAAATTTAAGGGAGTTGTCTATTCAATTAAAGGTAGATCAAGACCTTGGAATTAGTAACTCGATAGGAAGGTTAGAAAAATTAGAAAAACTAAGCTTTTTGAATGTTAATTTTAAAAGATTTCCTGAATGGCTATTTGATATGAAAAGGCTTAAATATGTAATGGTCAGAGGATGTGACATGACCGAAATACCAAAAGGATTTTCAAGTCTTATGTTTTTAAAAAAGCTACGCTTAGAGAATATGCATATCAAGTCCATTCCGAGGGATTTTTCAAAAATGAAGAATTTGGAACAGTTGTCATTATCAGCCAATTTTAAACTAAAGACTATTGAAACAAAAGAGTTGCCTCCAAATTTGAAAGAATTGAATTTGGCTGCAACGGCAATTAGCGAATATGAAAAAGATAGATTAAGGCAACAAAATAAATCCTTAAAAATATATTGAGTATAACCTCAATCATAGCTAAATGCTAGGATATATATTTTCTAAGCCTTCCGTTTAATAATTGTCTGTGTTCAAGCCTAAAGCGTTTCTTTTTTTAGTATTTTTAACCACCTAAAATCTAAATACTTAAATCATGAAATCAAAAATTCTTGGAATAGCATTTGTGTTAATTCTCTTTTCTTGTAAAAAGGAGGAAAAAGTCTCTTCAGTCGAAGTTGGATCTTACAGCATAGAACAATTTATGGATAACGAATCGGTTTCTGGAGGAAGTTTTTCTTCAGATAATTCAAAAATGCTTGTTTCTAGTAATCGAACAGGAATTTTTAATGCCTATACGCTGCCAGCACAAGGTGGTGAGCTAACCCCGGTTACGGCATCTGATAGTACTTCTTACTTTTCTATTTCATTTTTTCCAAAAGACGACAGAATATTAATGAGTGCAGATGGCAACGGCGATGAAATTAATCATTTATACGTCAAAGAATTAAACGGAGAAATCAAAGACATTACACCAGACGAAGGTGCGAAAGCTGGTTTTTATGGTTGGTCTAAAGACAAAACGGCGATGTATTATGGTTCTAACAAAAGAGATCCGAGATTTTTTGATGTCTATAAACTTTCGATTGAAGATTACACAAGCGAAATGATATATCAAAACAATACAGGAATGGAACTTAGCGATATTTCGGACGACGAAAATTATTTTGCATTGGTACAAACCATTAATACCAACGATAGTGATTTGTACATCTTTAATGTAAAAACCAACGAAACGATAAAGGTAAATGAGAATTTAAGTAGAAACTCTGCACAAGACTTTACCAGTGACAATTCTAAGTTTTATTACACCACCGATGATGGCAGTGAGTTTACTTATCTCATGTCGATGGATCTTAACACAAATGAAAAAACCAAAGTTCTGGAAAAGGATTGGGATATCAGTAGCGCACGTTTTTCGCCAAATTATACTTACATGACCATTTTTGTAAACGAGGACGCCAAAAATGCGATAGAGGTTTTGGATGCTAAAACGATGCAACCTGTTGAGCTTCCAGATTTTGAAAACAAAAGCATTACTAGTGTTGGCTTTAGTATGGACGAGAAATGGATGCGAATGTATATTGGAGGATCTCATACACCTTCGAATTTGTACAGCTATTCTCTTGAGGACAAAACCATACATCAACTTACGGATGTTTTGAACAAAGAAATAAAAGCCGAAGATTTGGTTGAAGCAAAAGTCATTAGATATCCCTCCTTTGATGGTGTAGAAATTCCAGCAATTTACTACTTGCCAAAACAAGCTTCAGTGGAAGACAAAGTTCCTGCAATGGTTTGGGTACACGGTGGCCCAGGTGGTCAAAGCAGACAAGGTTTCAGTTCCTTTATTCAGTATATGGTAAATAATGGTTATGCTATCCTCGCTGTAAACAATAGAGGAAGTAGCGGTTATGGTAAGACATTTTTTCAAATGGATGATCAAAACCATGGCGATAAAGATTTAAAAGACTGTATCGAAGGTAAAAATTGGTTAGCAAAACAACCTGAAATCGACCCAGAAAAGATTGGAATCATTGGCGGTTCGTATGGTGGTTTTATGACGATGGCAGCTTTAACCAATGCGCCTGAAGAATTTGACGTGGGAGTCAATTTATTTGGAGTTACCAATTGGTTAAGAACATTAAAAAGTATTCCTCCATATTGGGAAGCATTCAGAGAAGCTTTGTACAAAGAGATGGGTGATCCTTTTACCCAAGACTCTATAAGATTAAGACAGATTTCTCCGCTTTTCCATACTGAAAAAGTGACAAAACCACTTATTGTACTTCAAGGTTCTCAAGACCCGAGAGTGCTACAAGTTGAGTCTGACGAAATTGTCGAAGGTGTAAAAGCCAATGGAGTTCCAGTTGAATATGTGTTATTTGAAGACGAAGGCCATGGCTTTGTTAAGAAAAAGAACCAAATTGAAGCTTACAGCAGTATTGTAGATTTTCTAGACAAATACCTTAAGGAAGAGGTGAAGTTAAAGCCTTAGTCTTAGGGTCTTTTTTACAAAACAAATAGAACAAACCAATGTTATTACACTAAAAATGAAGTCATTCTGTTTTGTAGTATCATTAGTGTTTTTTCAGTCCATGTTTTGCCAAGTGGCGACCATAGTGGACAAAGATGGTTATACTAATTTGCGAAAAGAACCTAATCCTCAATCGGAAATTATAGGTACAATAAAGCAGAATAGGGTATTTTGGTACAGCGAAGATTATTATCTTGATGACAGCGAATGGATAGGTGTTTTTGTGTCAAAAAACCAGTTTTCACTAGGTTGTGGTTATAACAACTTTGTAAAAGGATATATTCACAGAAGCAGGATTTTGGCTTTTGAAGACTTAGAAACTCACGAACAGAATAATATAATTTTCAATTATTCTACAAAGCCTTTTACAGCTAAAGGCAAAATAATTGAGGTTTCAGATGAAGGTTTCTTAACATCCATCAACGGATTGTTTGCCTGGGGAACAGATGGAGAAATTCCTACACTTGAAATAGACAAGTTAGAGCTAATAATTGATGATGTAGATGTCAAAATCCCAGACATTTTAAAGACCGATTTATACCAAAAATTGAATGAGTATAGTTTGAATTATTACAAAATTGGGGATACCTATTTTATTCAACATTTTAGTAGTGACGGAGCAGGAGCTTATGAAGTTGTTTGGGTTGTTGAAAATTATGAATTAAAACAAAGATTGGTAGGTAATATTTACTAACAACACGATTGACTGATTTGATAATAATATGAAAATCCAAGAACTCAGGCTATATACAAGAAATTTATCGAAACAGACTACCTTTTACGCTGATAGTTTAGGCCTGCAAGTCGTTGAATCTTCAAATACCTTCTCCGTATTTCAGATAGGAAAGACGAGATTGATTTTGGAACAGAATGAAAATTCTACACCTTATCATTTCGCCATAAATATTTCTTGTAACAAAGAAAATGAAGCCTTGGTTTGGTTAAAACAACGCGTTGATATTCTAACCTATAATGGAAATGAAATACAAGATTTTTTCAATTGGAATGCCAAAGCCATCTACTTCTACGATAAAGACAAAAATATTGTTGAATTCATTGCAAGGAAAAATTTAAATAACGGAAGTAAAGGTGAATTTAATGCAAATGATCTTTTAGAAATCTCTGAAATTGGTTTGCCTGTAAATAAAATCGAGTCGTCTTATCAAACATTAAGAAACACTGTACCACTTCAGATTTTTGATGGTGGTTTTGAAAAATTTTGTGCCATAGGCGACGAGCATGGTTTATTTATTTGTATTAATAAAAATGAAAAAGATTGGTTTCCAACAGGAGACAAAGCCTATTCTTCAGACTTTGAAGTTAGATTTTTTGAACAGAGCAAAGAATATTCTGTTAAATTTAAAGATGGTGCGATAAATATAATTTAGCTTTAAATCCAAATTTGTAAACGCTAAATTCTCATCATGAAAAAACGCATTTTATTCTATTCGGCTATTGCTTTATTCTTTTTTTCAAACATATCAAAGGCTCAATCCAATTTTGAGATGGAAGACATCTTTTCATTGCAATATGCCACAGACATTCAACTATCGCCTGACGGAAAGCACATTGTTTATAGAAAAATGGGGTTTGACATTATGGAAGACAAGTCCTATGGAAACCTATGGATTGTAAATCCCGATGGAGTAGATCACCAAAAATTAACCACATTGGATCAAAGTGAATCTAGTCCTGTTTGGTCTCCAGATGGAAGTCAGATTGCCTTTACATCTCAAGGTCAAAATGGCACAGAGATTTTTATCTACTGGGTCAAGACAGGCAAGTATGCCCGATTGACGCAATTGCCAAAATCGCCATCCTCGTTGACTTGGTCAAACAATGGTCAGTATTTGGCATTTAGCATGTTCGTGCCTTCTCCAGCACCTGTTTTAGCCAAAATTCCGAACAAACCAAAAGGCGCAAAATGGGCGCCAAAACCAAGAATAACGGATAGATTAAATCACGAATCAGACGGAAGAGGTTACATTCCAACAGGCTTTTCACATTTGTTTGTCATGTCCAAAAATGGAGGTGTTATTCGTCAAATCACTTCTGGAAATTTTCAACATCGAGGGCCAATTAGTTGGTCACAAAACGATGATAAACTTTATTTTTCAGCAAATCGAAATGAGAATTGGGAATACGATTTTAGAAATTCCGAAGTTTATGCAGTAAGTGTTTCAACTGGAAAAATCGATGCTCTTACCGACCGTGATGGACCTGACCGCTCTCCAAAAGTTTCACCAAATGGAAATCATATTGCATTTTTAGGTTTCGACGATAAACGACAGGCTTATCAAAATACATTGCTGTATATCATGAATCCCGATGGGACGCAAAAACAAGCCATTAGTACAGATTTAGATTTCAGTATTTCTTCCATCCAATGGGCGCCAAACTCCAAAGGACTTTATTTTCGATACGATAAACATGGTAATGGTAAAATTGGGTATATCGATTTAAAAGGCAATTTTAAGCCTATTGCTGATAATGTTGGCGGAACAACCTTGGGTCGGCCTTACAGTAGTGGAATGTATAGTGTTTCCGACAATGGGGATATTGCTTATACCTATTCGACGCCTGGTCATCCCTCAGATATTGCGGTAATTTCAGATAATGGAAAAGATTTTAAACGCTTGACAAACTTAAACAAGGACTTGTTTGAGTATAAAGCTTTAGGAAAAGTTGAGGAGATTTGGTACAAATCTTCCATAGATAAGCGTGATGTTCAAGGTTGGGTGGTATATCCTCCAAATTATGACCCAAATAAAAAATATCCTTTTTTGGTAGAGAACCATGGTGGTCCAATATTAAATTATGGAAATCGATTTTCTATTGAAATTCAATTATACGCGTCAGCTGGTTATATAGTCTTTTATCCAAATCCAAGAGGCAGCACAAGCTATGGTGAAGAGTTTGCCAATTTGTTAACCAACAACTATCCTGGTGAAGATTATAACGATGTCATGGATGGTGTGGATGCTTGTATCCAAAAAGGTATTGCTCATGAAAATCAATTGTATGTTACTGGAGGAAGTGCTGGTGGCATCATGTCCGCATGGATGATAGGCAAAAACAATCGTTTTGAAGCAGCAGTTGTTGTCAAGCCAGTCATGAATTGGATTTCAAAGCTTTTGGTAGCAGATAATTATTATGGTTATGCCAATTCGAGATATCCTGGGCAAGTTTGGGAAAATCCAATGAATTACTGGAAATTCTCGCCAATTTCGTTAGTTGGTAATGTCGAAACCCCAACCATGGTCATGGTAGGCATGAATGATTTGAGAACTCCGCCGAGTGAAGCTAAGCAGTTATATCATGCTTTAAAACTCAGAAAAGTACCAACAGTTTTAGTCGAAATTCCAGAAGCGAGTCACGGAATTGCACGAAGGCCGAGTAATCTTATGACTAAAGTGGCAAATACGATAGCTTGGTTCGAAAAGTATAGATTTAAAGACTAGAGTTAGTTAGTTGAAACACTTTAATCGAATTAAATTTCAGCTAAACTTTAAAATAAGGTTGGCTTTTTAATCTACTATGTCTCAATAATGGTCAATAAATGGTATAGCTTTTGTGTGTAAAGGAACATGATTTGTTCAGTCATGAAGGCCACTTTGCTTCTTTCATTTTTCTTCATTACAATAGGTTATGGAAATGCTCAAAATGAGCACATAATGGCATTAGTTGACAGAACCAAAGGCCAGAGCCTTGAAATTTGGGAGTTGTCCGAATATGCACTTAAGCATTTAAACATGAAGGAAAATTTAGCTAGATTTTTCTATTACTGGATTACAGATAATATCCAGTATGACCATGGTTTGGTTGAAGAATTTAGCCAAGGGCGCGTTACCTTAAGAGAGTACTCAAAACGACAAGACGAGTTTGAGGTTTATGACAATAGAAAAGCAATCTGTTCTGGTTATGCATCGCTTTACCAATGGTTTATGGAAGATGTTGGGATTACATCCGAAATCGTGAGTGGTTATATTCGAGATGAAAGAAATAATTACATAGATATTGAAAGTGACGAGTTTAGGCATGCTTGGAACGTTATACAAATAGAGGGAAAATGGGTGCTTGTAGATACAACTTGGGGAACATCAAAGCATTATGGAACATCCGAGTATTATTTCAATATGAATCCCAAATTGGCAATTCTAACCCATTTTCCAGAAGAAGAAAAATGGCAGTTATTAGACAAGCCATTGTCATTAGATGCGTTTAATAATTCAAAATATGTAAACAAAATCTGGTTTTTAGTTGGTTTTTCAGATGTGCCCCGATTAAAGTCGGATGGAGACTACTTTTATTTTGTATTTAAAAGCAATCCTAACCCAGATTGGCATGTGAATCTGTTTTATAGCCAAGATAATTTAAACTTTAAAGAAATTACAGACGTCAGTTTTATCAAACAAGACGGAATGACTTATGGTCGTTTTTTTAAAAAACAAGTTTTTGGAAGTCGGTTTTTTAAAGTCAATATTTATGAGAAAACTGTAGAAGGTCATAAAACACAGACCAAAACTTTTAAAGACGTGATTAGCTTTAAAATTTGAACGAATAATTTACAATAACCCAAGCCTAATAAATATTCCTTTACTACATCAAATCGGAAAAGAAAATACTGTTAATAAAGAGTTTCATACTTCCTAACCAAAACGCTCTAAAGTTTGTATTGTCCGTAAACACAATCACTTGTCCACTGCCTAGACCGTTAGTTTGAAATGGGACGGAGCCTTTGAGCAATTTCAGATTATCTTTATTTATGTAGCCGCTTAACAACGGGTCATCAGTGTATTGTATGGGATTGTTAAAACTCAGTTTATCAGGTTTTACAAAAGTTCTAGTATTTCTGAACAAGGCAATTTCGTCAGAAGTATAACCATAATTTATAGGATGAGTCCGGTCTAGTTTAGCCTTAAATATTGCACCACCAATTTGTTTGCCTCCATAGAAATCTCTTTTGTTTTGGTAATTGATGTTTTTTGCAATTGTTGTATCCGATTTAGTTTCAAAATTGATAAACTTCTTACTTTTTAACCAATTTATACTGTTTCTAAAGCCTATGATAGTTCCACCTTGGCGCACCCATTTTTTAAGATTTTCGGTTGAAGTTTTGTCTAAAAAAGAAGCACTTGAACTTGGAAGAACCAAGTGCGTGTATCTATTCAGGTTTGTTCTGCCAAAATTCCTTGTATCAATTTTGGTAACAGGAATCCCTAAACGCGCATCTAATAAATGCCAAATTTCACCAGCATCGTATGAGCGAACACCTTCTCCAACGAGTAATGCAATTTTTGGTAGCTTTACATTGCGCATGTTTGGACTGCCGAGGTTTATACCAGATGTCAGACCTGTAGATAATGCAGAAATAAAGACATCTTTACCTTTACTTACGGTTTTAAGCAAGTTGTATATTTGATCTGCATTTAATCTTTGGTTTTGAACAGGCAAAAGGATAGTTCCATAATCATAGGTGTTATTTCCATCGCCAAACTGACGTTGAGCAACCTTTAATCGTAATCCTTTATCTAGAAGTTTATGAGTAATGGCCGACGCATTAAAATCGCTCCATCTTATGGCATAGGCATAATTGCTTTTTTCAAGCTGTTTGTCTTCAATTGGGATGATGGTTTCAAACTTATCGCCAATGCTTATTTTTTTAGTTTTTTCGATATCAACGCCAAAAGCATGATTCAAATCCCAGGCAGAAACATCGTAAAAAATACTGTCTTTAAAGGTTGTTCTAGATTCGAACATCACTCTTATCAACTTGGATTGTAACTGTTTTAAGGGTATCACTACGCTTTTTCCAGCTTTAAAAGTATTGTCATTTAATGAAATATCTTCATTCAATTCGTAAGTTTCAATTTTATGTTGAAGAAGTATGCTGTGAAGTTCCTTTAAGGTATAAGGATCTTCATCTTTGGAAAGCACATAATACTCATCCTTGCTTTTTGCATAAGCCTCAGCATAGAAATTGTCTTGTAGTGTTAAGAGATCTATCTTTATTTCGTTAGCAGCTTTAAGTGTAGATAACGCAGTGGTAAATTGATTTCTAATGGTAAATTTGAATTCGAGTACGCCATTTACAGTATTTTGTGCGCTACCTCTGGAACTGCCTTGTTCAAAAAGAATTCCTACACCTCCATTTATATCTGGAAAGGCTGAAGCTTTTCCGTAGAAAAAATCGTCAAAACTTTCTTTGGCATAATATAAACTGCCTATGTCATCCAGCGCTTTGGCATGGTAAGTTCCAATTTTTTCTGTAAGTTCTTGATTTAATTCTGATGTAAAAGGATGGGTACGTTGAGGTATTCCAGGTTGAAAGAAAAATGTCGAGTTACTTCCCATTTCATGATGATCTGTAAGAACATTAGGTCTCCAGTCGTAAAAGGTTTTAATTCTCACTTTGCTTTCTGGCAATTGGACGGTCAGCCAATCTCGGTTTAAATCAAACCAATAATGATTAGTCCTCCCACCAGGCCATGTCTCGTCAAATTCTCTATCCTGGTTATCAGGATTAACGTGTAAACTTCGGTTGCTATTTGTCCAATTAGCAAAACGTTGTATACCGTCAGGATTACAACTGGGGTCTAGTAATATGATGGTATTGTCCAGTGTTTTTTCAATTTGCGTTCCTTCCGCGGCAGCCAGATAATAGGCATAAACCAAGGCAGCATTTGCACCACTCGGCTCGTTGCCATGTACAGAAAATGTTTGATTGATTACAACAGGAAGTTTATTATAATCTGCATTATTTTTTGATAGGTCTATCAAGGTTTTTCTCTGCTCTAAAATACCATCTATATTTTTATGGTTTTCTGGAGATGTGATTTTTAATAGGATTAATGGTCTTCTTTCATAGGTATAGCCTCTGTTTTCTATTTCAATTCTGTCAGTGCTTCTGGCCAATAAACTTAAATATTGAACAATTTGATCATGGGAAGCATGCCAGTCTCCAGGAACAAAGCCTAATACGTCACTAGGTTTAGGTATTTCTGGATTGTAGGCTATATTTTGAGGTAAATAGTAATTTAAATCATGCTCTTGCGCATATGAATAGTTTAAAAAACAGATGACAATTAAAAGAAGTAGCTTCTTCATAGGATAAGAATTTTTGTAAAAATTTGAATATTCAGCAATATAATGGCTTAATTAAATGCTAAAAAACAAGGAATAAAACTGAAAGTAACAAAAATTAAAGAGTATTAAGGGATTAACCTTTAGTTAGGAAGCTAACTTCTTAATCCTCTATAATATTTACAATGGATTGAAACAGGCTTTGTTCCTTACTCGAATACTTCCGATCTACCAAAAAGAGTTCACGCATGATGTCAAAAAAATCCTCCTTTTCATGTGCGCTATAATCGTTATTTTCAAATGCTTCTTTAATTTTTTGAATTCTGGTAAAAGGATTGTCTTTTTCAAATTCGGCTTTAAGGATGTTGTAATTGCTATGTTGAATTTTGGATTTTATAAAATTGGTTTCAACCATACTTTCATTGTGATCCGCATTTGCGCAGTATATCAAAGTATAAATCAAAAGTTCTTCTTTAGTCCAATGAGATGCATAACTGTTCATAAATACTCTTTTTTGTAACTATCGTAAAATTTTCTTCAGCCCTAACATTAAGTTGTGTTCCATCGTTTGGTATTTTCCATCACTCATAAACAGTTCTTTGATATCTTCAAGCAACTTTTGTTTGTCTTCTTGGCTATAGTTATGCTCTTCGATAAATGCATAGATTTTTTGAATACTGGCGTAGTCATTATCATTGCTAAATTCTGCTTTTAGGTTTTCTAGATTACTTGAGTTTATCTTGGATTTTATAAAATCAAGCTCCAATTTTTCTTCTACATAATCTGCATTTGCACAATAAATTAAGGTGTAAATAATGAAATCTTCTTTTGACCAATTGGTTTTTTCGGTAGACATGATTTTGTAGATTTATGGTAGACGTTCCTAGCAAATATATATAAAAAATTGTTTTGACTCATTTTCGGTTTCTAATCCCTTAAAAATTTCAGCTACAATTTGTACAAAAAATCTTACTTTAGTCTTAAAACTACGCCAAATGAAAAATGTTAGGATTTTTAAAACAAAATCTAATATTGAAGCAATGGGCATTGAAAACATGCTTCTTGAAAATTCTATTCCCTGCAAGGTGATAAATAAAATGGATTCTTCTTATGCCAACACCTTTGGAACAATAGATATTTACGTGGAAAAAACAAATATTATGATGGCGAAACACTTGCTTACACAATATTTTAATCAATCTTTAGATGATTAAGAATTTATCATATTGGGAAAGGAAATCTTGGTTTAGCCAGATAGACTATTGTATCGTTGGTAGTGGAATAGTAGGTTTAAATTGTGCATTGCATCTAAAGCTAAAGCATCCAAAGGCAAAAATATTAATAATTGAAAAAGGAATATTACCTCAAGGCGCCAGTACCAAAAACGCTGGATTTGCATGTTTTGGAAGTTTAAGTGAAATACTATCAGATCTTGAAAGCCACTCGGAAAAAGAGGTGTTCAATCTCGTTGAAAAAAGGATTAAAGGGTTGGATTTGCTCATAAAGACCTTGGGCAAACAAGCCATTTCTTATAAAAATTTTGGAGGATTTGAATTGTTTTTTAATGAAGACCAATCTCTATATGAAAAATGTCATTCAAAAATAAAAGAAGTCAATACCTTATTATGTAATATCTATAATGCAGATATTTTTTCAATAAAAGAGCATGGTTTGGAATTTAACGGAATGTTGCCTCAATATATCTCAAATCCTTTAGAAGCACAAATCGATACTGGACAAATGATGTTTAATCTGCTTCAAAAAGTATTAGGTATGGGCGTTTTTATAATCAACTCATCGGAATTAGAGTCTTATTCTGAGGACAACACCAAGGTAAGCTTACAATTAAAAGGTGGTATCCAAACATCTACAAAGCATCTTTTCATAGCAACAAATGCATTTTCAAGGCAACTATTAAATTTGGATGTTACGCCAGTGCGAAATCAAGTCCTTATTACCAAACCGATAAAGAATTTACACATCAAAGGAACATATCACCTCGATCGAGGTTATTTTTATTTCAGGAATATAGATGACAGGCTCCTTTTAGGAGGAGGAAGACACTTGGACGCCATTAATGAAACAACCTCAGATTTTGGACTTACAAATAGTATTCAAGAAAAATTGGAGTACATATTATTAAATAATATAATTCCAAATCAAAATGTGGAGGTCGATATGCGTTGGAGCGGAATACTCGGTGTAGGCTCTAAGAAAGAACCTATCGTAAAATCCATTTCAAACAGAGTACATTGCGCTGTTCGCCTTGGAGGAATGGGAGTGGCCATTGGCAGTACTTTAGGAAAAGAACTTTCCGAATTAATTCTTTGAAAACTATAAAGCTTTGGACGAATTATAAGATTGAAGGAATAAGTTAATGCAACATATTTCATTTTTTTTTTGAAAGAGTTATATTTTTTCTATATTTAGCGAAAATTTTAAACAAACACATATTAACATTAAGACAAGAACAATGAAAAGACAATTTTCAATTTTAGCCATGATTTGTTTTATGGTATTTAGCATTTCAAACATCAATGCTAATACTGCATTATTTCAAGATGACACAGAGGTTGCTCAGGATTCTACAGCTGTTGAAGAACCAGTAGTAGAAGAAGTACAAGAAGTAGCACCTGTTCCAATGGAAGAAGCAGAAGAGGAAGTAGTAGAAGAAGAAGAACTAACTTTCCATCAAGAACTCAAGAAAAGATTTATTGAAGGTGGTCCTACATTTATGGGGATTGTACTTTTATGTTTAATATTAGGTTTAGCAATTGCTATCGAAAGAATTATTTTCTTAAATGCTTCGACAACCAATTCTAGAAAATTAGCTCAAAAAGTTGAAGATGCTTTAGAGAGTGGAGGTGTTGACGCCGCTAAAGAAGTTTGTAGAAACACTTCTGGTCCTGTGGCTTCAATTTACTACCAAGGTTTAGATAGAATGGAAGAGGGTATCGATGTGGCAGAGAAGTCTATTGTTGCTTATGGGGGTGTTCAAATGGGACAATTAGAAAAAAATGTCTCTTGGGTATCTTTATTTATAGCATTAGCGCCTATGCTTGGTTTCATGGGTACGGTAATTGGTATGATTCAGGCATTCGATAAAATTGAAGCAGCTGGAGATATGCAACCTTCATTAGTGGCTGGTGGTATTAAAGTAGCACTTCTTACTACGGTATTCGGACTTATTGTTGCGATTATTCTTCAAATATTTTATAATTACATCGTAGCAAAAATTGATAGTATTGTAAATGATATGGAAGATGCTTCTATTACATTAGTAGATATTTTAGTTGCGCATAACAACAAGCACTTAAGATAATGGGAAAGATTGTTAATATTCTTAAAATCGTTATCGGTGTTCTAGCCGCGGTTCTATTCGTTAGAATCATGATAGAAGATGACGATCTTATAAAAGAACAGGTAGAATTACAGAATAGTTTAATTAGTCCAGATTTGTATCTTGCGTATATTATTTTAGCTATTTCTGTATTGCTTGCTATAGTTTTTACTTTGATTGGTGTATTTAAAGGAAATGTGAAGAAGACTCTTATTTCAGTCGGCGTATTTGTGGCGGTTGTTTTAGTTTCTTTATTTGTATTTGCTGGAGATTATGGAACAGGTTTTTCCATAAGTGATACAGAAACGTTATCTGAAGGTGGAGCAAAATGGATAGGAGCTGGTTTATACACATTCTATATTCTTGCCCTTGGAGCAATAGGCTCAATGCTCGTTTCCACTGTTAAAAAAGCAATGTTAAATTAAAAAATTATGGCAAGAAGAAATGCACCAGAAGTAAATGCAGGCTCGATGGCAGATATTGCCTTCCTGTTACTCATTTTCTTCTTGGTTACAACAACTATAGAAACAGATATAGGTATCAATAGAAAGTTGCCGCCTATACAAGATCAACAAGATCCACCGCCTCTAAAAGAGCGTAATATATTTATTGTTCTGATCAACTCTAATGGTGATCTTCTAGTGGAGGATGATCCGATGGAGTTAAAGGATTTAAAACAATCTGCGATACAATTTTTAGATAATGGAGGTGGAACTGGTGACGAAAAATGTGATTATTGTCGAGGTCCAAGAGATACTTCTTCGTCTGATAATCCTATAAAGGCAGTTATTTCTCTGCAAAATAATAGATTGACAAAATATAGCGACTACATCGCCGTACAAAATGAGTTAATCGCAGCTTACAATTTCTTGAGAAATAGAGAGGCCAATAGATTATTCGGGGTAGATTTTACTGAAATGGAAAAGGCTTATAAAAATCCAGAGTATCAAGGTAACAAGGATAAGCTTAAAGAAAGAATTCAGGTGATAAAAGATATGTATCCTCAGAAACTATCTGAGGCAGAACCTAAACGAACTTAAAAACAAGAAATATGTCAAAATTTAAAAAGAAAAAAGACGGTGGTATACCAGCTATATCTACTGCATCTTTACCAGATATTGTTTTTATGCTTTTATTTTTCTTTATGGTTGTAACCGTAATGAGAGATACTTCGATCAAGGTTAAGAATACGCTTCCTTTTGCAGATCAAGTTGAGAAATTAGAGAAAAAGGATTTAATAATGTACATCTATGCAGGAGAACCTTCTGATAGATATAAGGAAGTTGCAGGTACCGAAGCTCGAATCCAATTAAACGATAAGTTTGCAAGTCTAAAAGACATCAAGCAGTTTGTTTTTGAAGAAAGAGAAAGTACAAGAGATGAGTTAAGACAAGCTATGATTGCCGGACTTAAAGTTGATATGGAAACTAATATGGGTTTAGTTTCTGACATAAAAACAGAGTTAAGGGAGGCCGAAGCACTCAAGATAACTTATATCACACGTCCTGGAGAAGCAGCTAGAAATCTGCAAAGAAGATACTAGTTGATATAATATTTTTAAGCAAAAGCACCATTTTTGGTGCTTTTGTTGTTTTAGGCTTTTGTATATCTTTAAGCCATCTTATTTCTTCTACCTTTGGTGTGATTTCAAGATGCAGTCTATTTACAATACAAATTCCTAGTTTGTAAAACTCAATTTAATTACTGATCGTATTGTATGTCAAGGTTTTTCCTTTTATTTTTTAGTCTATTTTCAATAGTTTTATACAGTCAAGAGGACTTATTAGATAAACATTTTAAGCATATAGACAGTTTATATAGAGAAGATCAGTTTTACATTGGTTTAGGAATAAATATTTTAAGTGATATGCCAAACGGCATGAATCAATCTGGTCTTTCCGGAGGATTTCATTCAGGTTATATAAGAGATATGCCTATTAATCAAAGACGGAATATAAGCATTGGCATGGGTCTAGGTTTCGCATACAATACATATTCACAAAATCTGTTTATCGGTGAAGATACAAGTGGGAAAACACTTTTTAATGTGATAGGTAATAATATTGATTATTCTACAAACAGATTTATAACACAAGAAATGGAAGTGCCATTTCAATTCAGGTGGCGAACATCAAATATTAACGATAATACGTCGTTTTGGCGAATTTATGCAGGTGTAAATTTAGGATATATATTTTATTTCAAATCAAGATTTGAGCAATCCAATAATACAGTTACTCAGACCAATTTGGATGAATTAAACAGGTTAAGATGGTCTCTTTATTTTGCTTTTGGAAAAAGCAAAATAAACTTTTATTTCAAGTATACTTTAAATCCTATATTTAGTGGTAACCTAACAGACAATGCTAGCCCTGTAAATGTTAGAGTAATTCAAACAGGAATTGTGTTTTACATTTTATAGATTAATAGACCCAAAATTGCATAAATATAATCTGTGTAATACAACCCATAAAGGTTCCTGAAATAAGTTCATAGATGTTGTGAGCTCCCATGTATAGCCTAGAAGTTAACACTAGACCTACGCAAATTATACAAACAGACATAAAAGTAAAAAGTTCCAAATTAAAAACTATATTAAAGCCAATAACAAATGTTGTAAAGCTTGAAATACCTATCGCATGCAAGCTGATTTTATGATTAATAAAAGTGAATACAAAGCTAACAATGCCGCACACAAAAGCAGATGAGAAGAAGTAAAATGGTATCCTATAGTCTATAGGGTCAAAAATATAGTTAGTTATAATTGCGCTAATGGTTGTAAAAAAAAGTAAAGGTATTTTCCTTTGATGTATTTTATCAATGTGCAGCGAATCTATAAGCTTCAATGGTTTTAATAAAATAAGAAATAATAAAGGAGCAACAGCAGTCAATAAAATAACGGCTAAGATTTTGGCCAATATCCTTTCATAGGTATACATAAAATTTACTTGAGAAAAGTAATATAACATGGCATAGGTAGAAAGCCACAAAGGATGAAATAAAAAGGAAGGTAGTTTTAATAAATAGGACTTCATATTTCTTTTCGAAGTCTAGCAACTGGGATACCTAAAACTTCTCTGTACTTTGCTACAGTACGTCTGGCAATAGCATAACCTTTGGCCTTTAAGGATTCTACGAGTTTCGTGTCAGT
>JAUIFC010000178.1 GCA_030429455.1 Bacteroidia bacterium
CAAATCCCTTACAATGTTTTTGGCAATCGACAAGACGGATGGTCTTACATGGGACCAAGCAACTCTTTAGCAGGATACATTCCTTTAGGATTATGGAAAGGTGTTGGAGGATGTGAGTCTGGTTTTGCAAAGCCAGATCCTAACGACAATAACATAATTTGGTCTGGATGTTATGACGGAGGATTGGACAGGCATGATTTACGAACAGGACATTCCCGTGATGTTCGCGTTTGGCCCGAAGCTGGTTACGGCTGGGCACCAGCAGACATGAAATACCGATGGCATTGGAATTTTCCATTAAGTTATTCACCACATGCAAAAGGAAGAGTTTACGTGGGCTCACAATTTGTGCATAAAACCGATGATGGTGGACAAAGCTGGCAAGTCATCTCTCCTGATTTAACACTGAATCTAAAAAGTCATCAACAAAACTCCGGCGGTGTAGCCATAGATAACCTGATGACCTTTGATGGCTCAACACTTTTTGCCATCGAAGAGTCAAAATTTGAAGAAGGCGTCATTTGGGTAGGGACAAATGATGGTCAACTTCAACTGACCAAAGATGGCGGTCAAAATTGGGAAAATCTTACCGCCAATATCCCAGACCTTCCAAAATGGGGAACCATCGCAAATATTCAACCTTCACGATACGATAAAGCCACAGCCTATATCAGTGTAGATTTACACCAGATGGGCGATTTTGATCCTTACATTTATAAAACAACAGATTATGGTGAAAGTTGGAGCAAAATTTCAAATGGCATACCTCAAACAGAATCGTCGTTTGTCCATGTGGTTAAAGAAGACACTAAAAGAAAAGGAATGCTCTATGTTGGGTTGGACAATGGTATTTTTATCAGTTATGATGATGGAAATAAATGGCATCAATTAAAATTAAATTTACCTCCAGCTCCGGTATATTGGTTAGAAATTCAAGAACGATTTGACGATTTGGTGGTTGGAACTTATGGACGAGGATACTATATTTTAGACGATTTATCAGCCGTTCGGAGTCTAGACCAATACAACCAGCTTTCGTTTTACGAGGTAAGAGATGCTTGGCGATTTAACAACAAAGAAAGCATTAAAACCGATGGATATAGTTTCAATTCTGGAAGAAACCCTCGCTATGGTGCTAGTCTAAATTACTTTATCCCGGAAGGCCTTAATCAAAAGGCCAGCTTAGAAATTCGAAATGAGCAAGGAGAACTTATCAGAACCTTGAGTCCAAAAATAGAAGAAGGCATAAACCGGACCTATTGGGATTTGCGCTATGAACCTACTTATAAACCAAAATTAAGAGTTGCTCCACCGGGAAGACCTTGGGTACAGCTTAATGGTGAAGGTTGGAGACCTTTGGTTCAGTGGGATTTGGACCTCATGGCTGGACAATATGGCCCTAGAGTCGTTCCTGGAAGATACAAAGCAACGCTCGTTATAAAAGACGAAAGTGGAAACGAAATCCAAAATACATCGGCAGAATTCAATGTTCTCAAAGATCCTAATGCTCAAGGCAGCTTAGATGATATTCGTAAGCAGGTTGCTTTTTCTTTGCAATTACGTGATGCCATGAATGTAGCTGTAAACACCATTAATACTGTCGAAACACTTCGATTTGAATTGGAGTCTATTATAAAAGAAAACACCGACAAAAACACGACTAAAGAAGCTAAACGACTAAAAGCAGCGGCAGAAAAAATTGCTAGTAAGCTTTACGACATTCATTTGACAGGCGCAAGAGAGGATGCCTTTCGTTCGCCGATTAAGCTTTATGGTCGTCTGAGCGCATTGGCGTCAGACATTAATTCGAGTGGTATAGATTTTAAACCCACAAACCAACAAGGAGAAGTCTTCGAAGTTCTTGATGAAAGATTAAAATCTGCGATTCAACAATTCGATAAAATGATCAACAAAGACATTAAAAAGTTTAGTAAACTCCTTGAAAAAAATAATAGAAATATAGAATTATTACAAACCAGTTTGGATGACTAGTAATTTTTTATTGACAATATTACAAATGGATAACAATGAGCACTCTTTTTTTAATTTGAAGAATATCATTAAAACATGATACTTATCATTCAGTTTAAACATGGCATATTCTTTAAGTGCATATCTTTGTTAAACTAAGAAGTAAGTGATTTAAAATCCGCTATTTTAAATATACAATACTTCGAAAATCAAAAAGACGACAAATATGGACGATTTTAATGACAAAAAAGCAAAATTAAATTCAACAGAAGCAAAAACAAAAAGGCTGTTATTATACAGTGCAGCTGGAGCTTCTTTTGCTATCATTGCTTCTTTATTAGCGACCTGGCTATTTAATTCCATTGGTATAATTCCGGCAATAATTTCTCTGGTCATTACCGTTACATTTTTTATTCTTTGGCTTAATGCACAAATACGGGTCACTCGCCTGAGCAGATTAAACAAAGATGTCTATAACCAAAGCTGGTTAAAAAGCCACTTAACTGAATTTTTTGATGAAATTAAAGGCCTTGAGAATTTGCAAATCATTAGCGAAAAAATAATTTCGACATTTTGCACCCAATTAGACGCAGGTGTTGGTGCATTTTACATTAACGACAGTTTGTTTACAAGTGAAAAAGAGGATGCCAGTCTTGTTTTAAAAGCCAGTTATGCCTTTACGGATAGAAAATCAAATAAAACGAGGTTCGAACTTGGAGAAGGAATTGTTGGTCAAGCGGCGTTGGAAAAAAAGACCATTCGCATTTCAGATGTTCCTGAGGACTATATAAGCATTCAATCTGGCACAGGTGCTACATCGCCTAGCCAAATTGTAGTATTACCAATTTTACACAACAAAATAGTAGTCGCCGTTATTGAAATTGGTTTTACAAAAGCGCTTTCTTCTCTAAAAAACGATTATATCGAAGAAGTACAAAAAGGCTTAGGTGTCACTATTCATGCTGAAATCGAAAAAGCAAAAACTGAACATCTCGCTGTAGAAGTAAATAACAGAATCCAAGCGATTAACAGGTCCAATGCCACCATCGAATTCGATTTAGAAGGAAACATCATTACCGCAAACAAAATTTTTCTTGATGTCGTTGGTTATGGATTAGAAGAGGTGCAAGGGAAACACCACTCCATCTTTGTAAATCCAGAATTTGCCCAAACCAAAGAGTACAAACAGTTTTGGGTCGAATTGGCAAAAGGTGCTTTTATTACAGACGAATTTACAAGGTATACCAAGGAAGGCAAAGAGGTTTACATTCAAGGAAGTTATAATCCACTCATTGATACAAATGGTAAGCCTTACCGAATCATGAAAATTGCTACAGACATCACATCCTCTGTAGAACAGCAACGTCAGGCCGCCAAACTTGCAGTTGAAATTAAAAACCAAATGGAAGCCATCAATCGCTCAAATGCGGTAATAGAGTTTGATTTGGACGGTAATATTCAAGTAGCAAATGATATATTTATGAACCTTATGGGCTATACACTGGATGAAATAGTTGGTAAACATCATAAAATTTTTGTAGACAAAACCTATGCCTTAAGCCAAGAATATAAAGACTTTTGGGCAGAATTTAGAGATGGCAAATTCCGAACTGCAGAATTTGAACGATTTACAAAATCAGGCGAATCTGTTTGGATCAAGGGGAACTATAACCCTATCCTAGGCATTGATGGAAAACCTTACAAAATCCTGAAGATTGTCACCGATATTACAGAAAGTAAACGCCAACAAGAAGCCATAAATATGGCTAACGAAAAGCTACTAGAACAAGAACAAGAGTTACGTGTGCAAAACGAAGAATTGAAGGAGCAAACTCATGCACTTCAGGCCAGTGAAGAAGAATTGCGCGTGCAACAAGAAGAACTCGCACAAGTAAATGCAGAGCTGGAAGAAAAAGCATCGCTGCTGGAAGAAAAAAATCAATCTGTAGAAGAACAAAACATTGCCCTCCAACAAGCGCGTGAAGCTTTAGACATCAAAGCCAAGGAGCTTGAAAGCAGTAGTAAATATAAATCTGAGTTTCTAGCCAATATGTCGCACGAATTGCGAACTCCACTTAATAGTATTCTTATCCTATCCAAGTTGCTGATTGATAATAAGGATAAAAACCTGACTGAAAAACAAATCGAATTTGCCAATGTTATTCAAAAATCAGGATCAGATTTATTAAGTCTTATCAACGAAGTTTTAGACCTCGCTAAAGTAGAATCTGGTAAAATTGAACTTGAAATCGAAGAGCATGCCACAAAAGCACTGGCCTTAGACATGGAATTGGCATTTAAGGCGATTGCTATGGATAACAAAATTAATTTCCAATTGAATTTTGACGAACACTTGCCAGAAAAAATCGCTACAGATAAATTACGCTTAGAACAAGTTCTCAGAAATTTGTTAAGCAATGCCTTTAAATTCACACCGGAAAATGGAACAATAGACTTAAACTTCAAGCACACACCGTCCAACCCAAGCTTCTTTCAAGAACGACTTTTAAAGTGTGAAAACGTAATCGAAATCTCTGTAATAGACAGTGGCATTGGAATACCAAAAGATAAACATCATACTGTATTTCAAGCTTTTCAGCAAGCTGATGGATCAACCCAAAGAAAATATGGAGGCACTGGTCTTGGTTTAGCCATTTCTAAAGAACTGGTAGAAATGTTGGGTGGCGAGATAAAACTTGAGAGTGAACCAGGTAAGGGGTCAAAGTTTACGCTATTCCTTCCAATTGATAAACACGACCTTGTTAAACATGCTAATGAAAAACCTGCTGAAGATGAAGACACTGTTTTAGACACAACACAAAACGAAGAAGAACTAACTGAAAATTCAACATTTGGAGGTCTAGGCCAAACATATGAACCAATTATTGCAGATGACAGAGAAACATTTCACGAAACAGACAAATCTGTTTTAATTGTAGAAGACGATCTTCAATTTGCAAAAACTTTACTTGATTTTGCAAGAAGAAAAGGGTTTGCAGGAGTCGTGGTCAACAATGGAGAACTTGCTCTAAAATATGTGGAAGCCTATAATCCAAAATCCATTATTCTGGACATGAAATTACCTGGATTAAACGGCTGGGACGTGCTTAAAAAACTTAAAAACAGTCCTTTCAAGAATATTCCTGTCCATGTGATGTCCGGCATGGACAAACCTAAATTAGGCTTAGAATTAGGGGCTGTCGATTATTTGGTAAAACCAATTTCAGCTGAGAAGCTTGACGAAGTCTTTGCGGCAATGAAGACGGAAGTTGTCAAAAATACCAAGCATGTCCTGGTAATCGAAGATGATGAAGCACAAAACATGGCCATTCAAGAATTAATTTCAAGAAAAAATCTTCATTCGACATCTGTTTACAGTGGAAAAGAGGCTTTGGCATATTTGGAAAAAAACTCTACTAATTTAGTTATTTTAGATTTAGGTTTGCCTGACACAAATGGCATTAACCTTCTAAATAAAATAAGACAAAAACAAGCTAATGTCCCTATAATCGTTTTTACAGGTAGAGACCTTACACAAAAAGAGCTTAATCAAATCCAAAAACATAGAGAAACGTCGGTGGTATTGAAATCTCAAGAATCTTATTCTCGATTATTAGAAGAAACAGAGTTGTTCATACATCAATTTAACAAAGTTCAAAAGGACTCAGAAAAAAGCTCTAAATCAACCGAAGTTTTAAGCCATCAGTTTAAAGATTCAGACAGTTTAAAAGGGAGAAAGGTACTTATGGTCGATGACGATATGCGAAATATTTATGCATTGCAAACTATTCTTGAAAACGAAGAAATAGAAACTGTTATCGCTACAAATGGTTTTGAAGCTATAGAAGCAATGGAAGAACACGATGATATTGAGGCTATTCTAATGGACATCATGATGCCAGAAATGGACGGTTATGAAGCCACAAAAAAAATTCGCGAAATGGGCTTTAAAGACTTGCCAATTATAGCTTTAACTGCCAAGGCTATGAAAGGCGATCGAGAAAAAACATTAGAAGCTGGCTTGTCGGATTATATGAGTAAGCCATTGGATGTAGATAAGTTGTTGTCCTTACTTAGAGTATGGTTATTTAGAGAAAATGTATAAAAATATGGTAAAAGCGCTTTCCGACAAAGACTTAAGACACATGATTTCTGTGACTCAAAATGCATTTGATTTTGATTTTTCAGGCTATGCGCCCGAATCCTTAAAAAGACGCTTTATTCGATTAATGGAGCGTCTTGATTACAATACCGTATATGAATATCAATATGCTGTCACCAATGGAAACATTTCTAGAGAAACATTGTTGAACGAAATTACCGTCAATGTCACCGATATGTTTCGCGACCCTGAGGTGTTTTTTCAAATTGTAAAAGTGATTTTTCCTTATTTAAAGTCTTTTCCTCAGTTTAAGATATGGCATCCTGGCTGTTCGTCTGGACAAGAAATGTACTCGCTTGCCATTTTATTAAAAGAACATGGGTTGTTAAGGAAATCGCTTCAATATGGAACAGACATTAACTCCGAAGTGCTAAAAACGGCAGAAGAGGGCATTTATAATCTGGTGGATATTAAAAAGTATTCTGCCAATTATCTAGAATCGGGAGGAAAGCACAGTCTGTCAGATTATTACACCGTGAAATACCAATTGACAAAAATGGACTCGGAACTAAAAAAGAAAATGGTTTTCTCCATGCATAATTTGGTGAAAAATCCTAGTTTTAACGAGTTTCAGTTGATAATTTGCAGAAATGTTCTTATCTATTTCAACCGAGAACAACAAAATAAAGTCCTTTCACTTTTAATTGAAAGTTTGGCTACATATGGCTATTTGGTGCTTGGCGATAAAGAGACCATAAGTTTTTATGAAGATAACCGACAACTAGAAGTCGTAGACAAACAGTGTAGAATTTACAGAAAAATACCGATAAAAGATGGTTGAAAAAGCTATAATTATTGGTGGATCTGCTGGAAGTTTAGCTGCCATTTTACACATCATAGACCAATGCCCTGCGAGCTTCGATATCCCATTTATTATCGTAGTCCATAGAGGAAAGAATCAAACAAGTGTTTTATCAGATTTGTTGTCGCGACGTTCAAAAAGACCTGTTTTAGAAGCGGAACACTACAGTCAGCTTGAAAATGGAAAAGTCTTTTTGGCACCGACAAATTATCATTTATTAATTGGCATGGATCAACATTTAGAACTAGATTTCAGTGAAAAAGTTCTGTTTAGTCGACCTTCCATCGATGTGAGTTTCAAATCTTTTGCCGAAGTTTTTAGAAATAATTTGATTGCCGTCGTGCTTTCTGGAGCAAATAAAGATTGCTCTGCTGGAGCCAGACACATTTTGGATTGTGGTGGCATAGTAATTGTGCAAGACCCTAAAGACGCCGAAGTAGACATTATGCCACAAGAAACACTTACCGCAAATCCAGACATAAAACATATCGTAGCGTCTAACCAAATAATGAATACCTTACTACAAATCACTAATTAAAAGCCTTATGAACGATCTTGAAGAAAAAGTGAACATCTTAATAGTTGATGAC